>JANZZB010000033.1 GCA_026419635.1 Clostridiales bacterium
CTTGCTTGTGGCTTCCTTTGTTGCACTTGCTATTCTAATTCGCCGACCCCGGAGCGGAACATGTCCGTCTGCGGACTAATCTTACATTAAGGTGAGGGGAGACGAACCCCGTAAGTCCCCCCTAAATATACTTTTTGGACAAGCTAAAAGAACGTGCAGGGCATTTTGCCCTGCACGTTCTTTTTATTATTCGTTAAAACTCAATTACGCTGCCAATTCCTTTTTTCAAAGCGTTTTCATAAATTCTTTGTGCCGTTACAATGTCCTGAACCGCACTTCCGGTTGTTTTAAAAACTGTGATTTCCTGATCGTTTACACGGCCTTGAATCTTTCCAGCTATGACTTCTCCAAGTTCACCAGTTACTTTATCGGCACTGAACGTTCCCTTTTGAATTGGGATAATCAAGTCGCCCGATTCGTTCAAGGCACCGTTGCGGGTATCCACATATACTTTATCCGCATGTGTAATTGTGTACTCGTCGATCTCGTTCATTTCAGGAGTATACGATCCGACACCATTGATGTGGCACCCCTTTTTCACAAGTTTACCGTCAAAGACCGGATTCTTTGTCGTCGTAACGCACGTAATAATATCCGCGTCTTCAATTGCTTCGGCAGAGGATTTCGCTGCCACAATTTTTACGCCGAATGTTTCTCCAAACTCTGCAGTCATGCGCTTTGCAAAGTCTTCAGCACGTTCTGCACTGATATCAAAGACTTTTACGAGTTTCACAGGGCGAACGGTAAGAACTGCTTCAAGCTGTGATTCCGCCTGTCCTCCGGTTCCAAAAAGAGCAAAAACTTTGCTGTCTTTACGCGCAAGCACATCAGTCGCGGCACCGGATGCGGCGCCGGTTCGAACTCGGGTAAGATAGGTTCCGTCCAGCAAACTGCACACTTCGCCCGTTTCACAGTTTACAAGAACCATTGTAGCGGGAACACTGTTAAGCCCTTTTTCAATATTTTTGGGATAAACGGAAACTATTTTTACACCCAATGCCTTTGCATCTGCAGCGTAGCCCGGCATATAAAGACTCTGTCCCTCACATTCGGGAACATTTAAATTCACACGGAGGGGTACGTTGCTTTTCCCTAAAGAATAGAGTAAAAAAGCGTCTTTATCTGCCTCGACAGCATCCTTCATAGAAAATACACTTTTGATATCCTCTTGTTTTAAAACAACGATTTTCATTTAAGGTTTTCCTTTCAAAACTATGCTTTTTTTCTGGAGCTCATTAACATGGTAACCGCACTGTAAACAATGACGATAACGACCACCCACTGCAAAGCTGATACATTCAGGCTCTTTACAACGAAAGCTGCGATCAATACGCCCAGCACACCGAATGTAGCGCAGAAGAGCGTTATTTTACGGGAATAGCTGTCAAACTTAATAAACTGCATACTTCCGACAGGAACGGAGAACGTGCAGGCGCCCATCATAATTGGGAAAGCAACGGCCGGATTCAGGCCAAGCGCATAGACGGTAGCCATAGTCAGCGCATAAGAGCCTATGCCGATGTTATTGAGCGCGCCATATACGAAGGACAAAACGCCCAGAGCAACAAGCTTCACTCCTGTAAGGCTGGCTGCTTCGCCGCCGGCGGGATATACGCCTAATTTTCCTGCAAGAATCAAAGCGGCGGCAATCAAAAGCCCAACGGACAAGAATTTCTTTATGGTATTGGACGGCAGTTTAACGACATAACGCGGAGCCAAATAGGAACCGGCTACCTGTGCCACGATTGCAATAATAAGGGTAGCGAGACCGACATTAATGGCGGATATGTAAGCGAGAGCCATCACAGCGACAGGAATAACGCACTGAGCGTTTAGTGTACCGGGTAATTTCTTTTCGTCCACCCATTTTACCTTCGGGTAAAGACTGGTTGAGATGGCAAAGTCAGAAATTCCAAAGGTGGAAAGCAGAAACATAATGAAGGAAGAAACAGCAAGTGCGATCGGGTTTCCGGGTTCTTTCATTGTTTGGCCTTTGTGGGCAATCAGGTCGCGGATAAAGGTTACAGCGAAGGCACCGTTAACAATAACAACCAGCGCAAGGATAATCTTTACAATCATGATAAAACCCCCTGTTCAATATCTTTATACTATAGCAAACACATCGCGGATTCCTTCCATATCATCACCAAACCGATCACGGACCTGATCCTGCAAAACGTCTATCATACGAAGGCAATAGGCGTCGTGCCGGACATATTCCTTTGCGAAGTAGACCATGCTGGTATTTTTGGTGTACGCAGCCTCTGCAGAAGAAGTATTTCGTATTGATGCGTGCAGCATTTCTTCTCCATCCGCAACGATGGTTATCCACCGGTAACCAGTCTCTCGCAATCTGTCTTTTTCAAATCCATGTCTATAGATTTGTTTCAAACGTGTGCGGTACTTTTCTTCACAGTCATACAAAATAACAAGCAGATTCAGTTCTTTCTCTTTTTTCAGCAGAAGCTGCTCCATGTCCTCGGTCAGTTCTTCCTGCCAGATCTGAATCATCAATTCCTTTTTTGATGTTCGGATCATTTCTTTACATTTGTCCATTATGCTCTGATACCCGGACATCTTCCAGATTTGCTCGTCATCGATGGGATGGGCAAATTTCTCAGCTTCACGCCGTAGTTCGTTTACACCTTCTTCCACCGAAGCCTGGATCAAATTGTTCAGACGCTCAAGCGGTTCCGCTTTGTACATAACAGTCTTGCTGCCTGGGGTAGTGACCACAACCCCCCGGTTTACCAGCATCTCGAGCACATTGTAAACTTTACTTCGGGGCACTCCCGATATTTTGCTTACCTCGTACCCTGTTTGTGGACCGTTCTGCAATAGGGATAAATACACTTTTGCCTCGGATTCCGTGTAATTAAACCGCCGCAGCACCTGAATCATTCTTTCCATTACCGCACCGCCATTTCATTTTTTTCTATTGTACCTTTTGGATGTGCGTGATTCAAGCAACAGCATAAAAACCTCCGATATGTATTTCTGCAAAGGTTCAGTATGAAGCCATCCGCAAATAGTAGCTACTCACAGTTACTACTATAAAACTTGAATATAGCTTTGTCAATAATTTATCAATATATTTATCGCGAAAAATGTATTGTCACGAATTTAACAATCTCCTTGTTATTCTTATGAATATCTTGTATTAAAATAACACAAAAAGTACAGGTTATTAACCTGCACTTTTGTATTCAAGGTGTTTTGAAAAGCTGGCGCTACATGTTTCTTAAAATCAACGGCAATAATAAAGTAATCAGCATCTATTTTATACTTAGGAGCGGCTGCCAATGCGTATTCTTGTTATCGAGGATGATCAGATTTTGTCTAATACCCTATGTGCTAATCTTGGCGGTTTGTTCGAATATGATCAGGCATTTGACGGTGAAAACGGCTTGTATCTTGCAGAACAGAATATTTATGATGCAATCGTTCTTGATGTGATGATGCCAAAATTGAATGGTTATCAGGTTTTATCTTCGTTAAGAGAAAAAGGAATTTCAACACCAATTATTCTCCTTACAGCCAAGGACGGCATTGATGACAAAGTGAAGGGATTCAAGCTTGGAGCGGACGATTATTTGGTAAAACCCTTTCACCGTCAGGAACTTTTGGCAAGGCTTGAGTCGCTGATTCGCAGATCGGGCGGAGCCTTAAAAGAAAATACGGTAAGCTTTCGTGAACTCACATTAAATCTCCGCAACAGAACAGCTAAAATAGGAAATGATATATTCCAATTACCCGGCAAACAATTTGATGTTCTTGAGTATTTGATCAATAATAAAAATTCTATTCTTACAAAAAGACAGATCTTTGATAGAATTTGGGGTTTTGATTCGGATACGACAATGACTGTCGTTGATGTCTATACCAGCAATATCCGAAAAATTCTGCAGCGCAGCGGTTATGACAAATTTATTAAGACTATAAGAGGTCTAGGATACATGATTACAGACAGCAGGGATTGAAATGAATGAGAATAAGCTTATTCTTAAACAATTGTTTAAGAACATGTTTTATAATTTGATCGCTTTTACGATCTTATTTGTTGCTTTCGGTGTTATCGCTTTAAGTCAGGTCCGAGTGTCCCTTTATCTAAAACTTGACGATGAACTTAAGAATGCACAAAAAATGATGGTAAATTTAATCGTTAACGAAAATCTTAATTTTGATAGTCACGTTGGTATAGATGACCGAAAAAGAAAAGATAATCTAATAGGTTTTGGGGGTCCTCGAGTCATTCCTTTATTAAGAAATAAAGATGGTCAGGTTGTCAATTTTGGCAGCGTAAACAACACCTATTTTGAACAATATCTAAAGTATATTACTTTTAACCAAGGTCAACTGTTTAGAATTATACCGATAACAGTACAGAATCGCTATTATTTTAGAAGTTTAACAATACCTGTAAGTACGAAAGATGGCAAACAATTATATCTACAGCTTTTAATTAATGCAGACAGTGAGCGTGCTTTACTGTCTCATATTTCATTTATCATCTTCTTTTCTTCGGGCCTCTTTATTGTTTTATCCATTCTGGCAAGTTATCTATTATCCCAAAAAACAATGAGCCCTATTAGAAAGGCATGGTATAAGCAAGCGGAATTCGTAGAAAATGTTTCCCACGAGCTTCGCACTCCACTCACAATTATACAAAATTCACTCGAATCTTTAATGATTTCATCTAAGAAAAAAATCATGGATCAATCGGAAACTCTTGCCCTTGTCTACGACGAAACTTCCAGACTTTCTAAACTTGTAACGGACATGTTGACTCTAGCAAGATCCGGCGGAATGATGACAGAAATTACAAAAGATGTCTTTTCATTGGACCATCTGATAAAAATCGTATCAGAACCATATATTGAACTTGCCGAGAGTCAGCAAAAGTCTTTTCAATTAGATCTTAACTGCCCTACAAATATCGACGCAGATAAAAGCAGGATTCATCAGCTTCTTGTTATCCTTTTCGACAATGCACTGAAATATACAAATCCCCATGATTCTATTACAATACAATCCAGGTTGAAAGATAATAAAATCAGCCTTATTGTCTCCGATACCGGCATCGGCATTTCGGATGAAGCGATAAACAAAATTTTTGACCGGTTTTATCGGGAAGACAGAGCTCGTGCATTAAACCGAAGCGGGACAGGCCTTGGATTATCAATTGCATCCTGGATTGTCCAAAGACATGGTGGAACGATAAAAGTCCGGCATAATGAACCAAAAGGAACAATATTTACTATTAAAATTCCAATATAGTAAAAATTCCATATTTTTTATAGCTAAGTTCAATGTTTATTTACAATTTTTATTGTTTTTTTAAGATTAGGTTAAAGAATTTTTAAGTTTTCCTTCTCATAATTGCTCCTGTAGTTAAATTAGCCGCTTAAAATGCGGAAAAAGGAGCATTAACATATGAAAGCAACAAAAAAGAGCAAAAGAAAACCGTTCATCATCATATCTATCTTAGCACTTGTAATCGTATCCGTTATTGCCATACAAAGTCTTAATACGGCAAAAGCTGCCTCGGCAGTAAAGACATCCGAAAACGTTAAAACAATCACCGTCGGTACGCAGGATATTGAAAAGATCGTTTCCGGAACAAGTCAGATTATAACCGGAGACGAAGAAACGCTGACATTAGAACAATATTATAAAGTTGATCAAATAAAAGTAACAGCGGGTCAAGCTGTTAAAAAAGGTACCGTTTTGCTTACATATACAAACGGCGCTGAACTGACCGCTCCGGTTAACGGTGTAATAAAAACGATCTCGGCTTCGGAAGGCGCTACTGCAAGAAACAGTACAGCTCCGGCATTCGTTTTAATGAGCACCGACAATCTAATTACAGAGCTTTCAGTGGATGAAACTGATCTTGAAAGTCTGAAAGTCGATCAGGTAGCCGGAATTACCGTAAATGCACTGCCCAAAGTAAAATATACAGGTAAAGTAACAAAGATCAGCGAAACCGGAGCCTATCAAAACGGCAGCTCCACTTTCACAGTAACAATTACTCTGGATAAAACAACAAACGTAAAAATCGGAATGTCTGCAGATGTCAAGATCGTTGTTGCCAGTGCAAAAGATGCTGTTGCTGTCCCGATCGAGGCGGTTATGGGTTCGGGAAACAATGCAAAAGTAATGGTAGTAGGCAATGATGGAACAGTAACACCTGTCTTCGTCAAACTCGGATTGGCAAATGATGCATACGTTCAGATTACAAGCGGACTCTCCAAGGGGGATACCGTACAATATACAGTACAATCAACAAGTTCATCAACAAACCGTTTTATGGGAATGCAGGGCTTTGGTACAACAAACCGGTCCGGTTTTTCCGGTAATGGATCGGAAAGTTTTTCAAGAAACGCAACCGATAAAAGCGGCAGCCAAAAATCATCTAACGCAGGTTAATTGACTGATGACGATTCCTCTGAAAAGGAGCAATAAATCATGATACACATGAAAGAAATTTCAAAAACCTATGTAATGGGCGACACCGAAATAAAAGCGCTTGACAACATTAGTTTTAACGTAGAAAAAGGAGAATTCGTCTCGATTGTTGGTCCGTCTGGCTCCGGCAAATCCACCCTAATGAATATACTTGGCTGTCTGGACGTCCCCGACAAAGGCGAATATCTTCTCAGCGGCATTGATATTAATAATTCAACAGACAGGCAACTTGCATATATAAGAAATCATAAAATTGGTTTTGTATTTCAAAATTTTAACCTGCTTTCTAAATTAAATGCTCTTGAAAATGTGGCTATACCTTTAATGTACAGAGGTTTATCGGCAAAAAAATCCAAACAGCTTGCATACCAATATCTTGAAAAGGTTGGCTTGAGCGGTCGTGAAAAGCACACGCCCCGAGAGCTTTCCGGTGGTCAGCAGCAACGTGTTGCCATAGCAAGAGCTCTTGTTTGCGAACCGGAAATTATTCTTGCGGACGAGCCAACCGGAGCACTGGACCAAAAAACCGGGCGGGAAACGATTGATCTTCTGAAAGAACTCAATCGGAAAGGGCAGACAATTGTATTGATAACCCATGATCCGACTGTTGCCAAACAGGCTGAGCGGTGTGTCAGCATTGTCGACGGAAAGCTCTCGGATGAGCTGAGGTAATGAAATGAAATTAATAACAACAATATTGCTTGCATTAAAAAACATACGCGGAAACAAGCTCCGTTCGACGCTTACTATGCTTGGATTAATCATCGGTATCTCTTCAGTCATTGTGCTCGTTGGTATAGGTACAGGAACATCCAGCAAAGTTACTTCACAGGTTTCCTCTCTGGGCACAAACCTCTTAACTGTTTCTATTGATTCCAGTAAATCATTGAAATTAAGTGATGTGGACGGACTTTCCAATCGAACTGGCATTGAAAGTGTGGCTCCCTATACTCGTGTTAACACTACTGTCTCTAAAGGAAGTACGACAGAAGGAATGTCATCCGTCCTCGGCATAAATCAAAATTATTTTGTAGTGAGAAACTACACACTTTCTTATGGAAGAAAAATTTCTTTCATCGACGTCGACAGCAAAAGCAAAGTCTGTATTATTGGCGCTACTGTCAGTGAAGACTTATTTGGAAACAGCGATCCAATTGGTCAAACAATCAAGATCGGTGGAGATAATTATACAGTGATCGGCGTTCTTGAATCACAGGGAAGCTCCATGGGTATGAATGCGGACAACACGGTTTTGATACCAATTACGACTGCTAAATACATTTCCGGAAGCAGTGATGTAAATTCTCTTTATATTAAAGCTGCAAATGAAAATTCCGTAACCCTTGCACAGTTGTCCGCTGAAAACTACCTTAGAAACACTTTGGACGCGACAAGCGATGAGGTCAGTGTATCAACGCAGCAGTCCATGCTCGAAGCCATGTCTTCCATACAAAGCGCGCTTACTTTACTTTTACTCGGTATTGCCAGTATTTCATTGATTGTCGGAGGTATCGGTGTTATGAATGTAATGCTTGTATCCGTAACCGAACGCACGAAAGAGATTGGAATCCGGAAATCGCTTGGAGCAAATCGCACAGATATTCTTATCCAATTTTTAATTGAAGCTCTTGTTCTCTGTCTTATGGGCGGAATCATCGGAATTCTTGCCGGAATCGGCATCGGAAGCGCAGTTAAAATGCTCGGGTATACCTTTGCATGTTCAATAAGCGTTGTTGCTTTAGCTTTTGGATTTGCCGTATTGATCGGTCTTGTTTTTGGAATCTTCCCGGCATACAGAGCATCCCGCTTAAATCCGATTGACGCTTTAAGGCAGGAATGATCCCTATTTTGCATTGCAAAAATAATCTCATTTGTGTTTTTCTTAAAACTTTCCATCTCTTTAAAACACAAAACCCCGCGGCTTGCCGCGGGGTTTTGCTGAATATATCCTATTAAATTCGGTTTAAGACATCAAACTGCAAATCATTTCGGAAAACTCCACCGGATTGTCTACCGTAAGCCCCTCAATTAAAAGGGCTTGATTATATAAAAGCGTGGCATATTTCCCAATTTTCTCTTTGTCAGATTCATGATCCTTAAGAACCTTATATACGGGATGCGATGAGTTGATTTCAAGCACTCTATTTGCTTTGATCTTTTCATCGACCGGCATCGCGTTTAGTATCTTTTCCATTTCAAGGGAGATCTCCCCTTCCGACGTCAGACAAACCGGATGGGATTTTAGTCGTTTAGAAAGCCGGACAGCGCTAACTTTTCCTCCTAAAGAGTCTTTCAGACTATCAAGAAGACTCCTGCTTTCACTTTCAACTTTTTCAAGCTCCTTCTTTTCTTCTTCATTTTCTATATTAAGATCATTTGAGGAAACAGACTGCAATTCCTTTTCGCCGATTTTTCCGATCATGCGAAGTGCAAATTCATCAATATCGTCCGTGCAATAGAGAATTTCATATCCTTTGTCCTGAATGCGCTCGGTCTGAGGCAAAAGCGCAATTTGATCAACGCTTTGACCGCACGCATAGTAAATATGTGTTTGCTCCTCTTTCATACGCTGGGCATACTCTGAGAAAGTGATCATCTTTTTTTCAGTGGAGGAGTAAAACATCAAAAGATCTTCTAGAAGCTCTTTATTTGCGCCATAACTCGTATATATCCCGATTTTTAGCTGGCGGCCGAAATTTTTATAAAAAGTTTCATATTTATCCCGCTCGTTCTGTAGCATTTCTTTGAGCTCAGCCTTTATTTTCTTTTCAAGCCTTCCCGCAATATTTTTCAACTGGCGGTCATGCTGCAAAAGCTCTCTGGAAATATTCAAGGACAGATCCTGTGAATCAACAATGCCTTTTACGAAACTAAAATGATCCGGCAGGAGATCGGGGCATTTTTCCATAATCAATACGCCCGAGGAATAGAGTTGCAAGCCTTTTTCGTATTCCCTGCTGTAATAATCATAAGGTGTTTTTGATGGAATAAACATCAGCGCGTTAAATGTAGAAACACCTTCCGTATTCATGTGAATCACTTTTAACGGATCTTCAAAATCAAAGAACTTGTCCTTATAAAACGTATTATAATCTTCATCACTGATTTCGCTTTTTAATCGTTTCCAGATCGGGATCATACTGTTAAGCGTTTCATTCTCGGTGTATGTTTCGTATTCTTTTTTTCCGTCAGGACCGTCTTTGGGACGGCTGGACTCGATATCCATTTTGATCGGGTAGCGTATATAATCGGAATACTTTTTAACGAGCTCCTTTAAACGATAAGTTGTAAGAAATTCATCATAGTTTTCCTCGTCCGTATTCTCCTTAATATACAGAATAATCTCCGTACCCGTGGTACTCTTGTCACATTCGGCAATTGTATATCCGTCAACGCCTGAGGATTCCCATCTGTAAGCTGTATCCGAACCATAAGCCCTGCTTGTCACGGTAATCTTCTTGCTTACCATAAAAGCGGAATAAAACCCGACTCCAAATTGACCGATAATACTGATATCTTCTTTGGCTTCGTTTTCATTTTTAAATGCCATAGAACCGCTTTTTGCGATTGTTCCGAGATTCAACTCCAGTTCTTCTTTTGTCATACCGATTCCATTATCGGAAATGATAAGTGTACGGCTTTGAGGATCGGGTTTCAGATTAATAACAAACCCATCTCTCGAAACACCGATTTTTTCGTCTGTCAATGAGAGATAGTAGAGCTTATCAATTGCATCGCTCGCGTTGGAGATCAATTCCCTGAGAAAGATCTCTTTATGAGTGTAAATAGAATTGATCATTAAATCCAAAAGTCGTTTCGACTCCGCTTTGAACTGCTTTAATGCCATCTTTTTTCCTCCATCAAGCTATGATATTAGCACTCCAAAGTTTGGAGTGCTAACAATAATATAATATGAAACTTTCATTTTTTCAAGAGTTCCTAAAAAAAAGTCCTAAAATTTTCTAAATGAACTGAGCTATTCCTTTTGTTATAAGGAAATTTCCTTAAGGTGAGGGGAGTCGGATTCGTCTCCCCTCACCTTAAGTCTCTTATGTATTTTAAGAAAAGGTTTGTTATTTCAGGATAAACCGTATTAAGCGAATATTGCTGAACAGATAAGCGGTTTTTTTGACCGATCTCCGTCAGCTTTTCCCGATTTTTATAAAGATCCATAACAGCTGCTTGAAATTGGTCAATGTGATCATATTCATATAAATAGCCGTTGGCTCCAACCGTAATTAAATCTTCATGTCCTTTTACTTTGCTTGCGACTATAGGAAGACCGGCAGCCATTCCCTCCATGATATTAAAGGGTAATCCTTCGATACGGCTGGAAGATACGCAAATATCGGAAACCTGATAATACTCCGAAATATCAGATATATATCCCGGGAAAAAAACGCGTGTTTCTAGTCCTAGACTTTTTACTAACTCTTTGCAGTCTTCAAGTAGAGAGCCGTCACCCAATAGAAACAATCGAATATTTTCTGGCAAATCTTTCATCGCATTTATCAGCATTTTCTGGTTTTTTCTCTTTGAAAACTCCGCAGCGTAAACCAGAATAAAATTTTCTTCTCTTATTCCAAGCTTTTCTTTTGCAGCTTTATCAAGCAGTTTGCCAAATCTTCCAAAATCGACGCCCATTCCCTTGATCTGAACGACGTCTTTTTTGGCAAGACGATGTTTAATCGCAATTTCCGTATCTTGTTTATTCATGGTGAATACAACATCCGTAACGGGTGCCATTAGTTTTTCGGCAAGAAGCATGATATTTTTTTTAATCAAGGTGGACTTGTTATCAAATAAATACCCATGAGAAGTGTTGATAACAAATGGTTTCTTTTTCCCGGATAACATGATGGCAAGCCTTGTAAAAAAGGCCGCTAAAGCGGTATGTGTACAAATGATATCATAGTGCTCTTTTTTTATAATACGTGCCATTTTTCCTGTCAAAATAAAATTACGCGGAGACATCATTTTCTTCTCAAACGGTATACTCAAGACAACATCGGCGTAAGAGGTCGATTTATTCTCTCCTCCCGCCATGACCGTAACCTCCCAGCCATTTTCCTGAAAGAATTTCAAATACGGCAGATGAAAATTCTTCAAATGACTGAATGTAGACGCCGTATATAATACTTTTTTCAACATCATCAGGCTATCCTTTCACTTTCTTGCCCTATTATAATGCTTGCTGAACAACTGGAAAATGATGCCGTAGAGCGGCTTAAAGGTCATTTTTCAGTTGTACAGATGCAAGGTTTTCGCGTCTTTTTTCGTAAAAACCTTGCATTTAGAATTTGAAACAGCGGTTTCAAATTCTAATAGGCAGTCATTCAATGTATCTGAAACGGCAAAACAAGCTCGTTTTGCCACCCATAGTTCGTAAAATGCGGACTATAGGCAAATGCGATTCGAAAATCGCATTTGTTCAGTGGACATTATTATAACATAACTCTTCCATAACTTACATGAATACACATTTTTTTACTTTTATGTAGAACGTTTTTTGTGTTTATGATAAAATAATAATAGATTTTATAAAATTTAAAGATCATTATTTGTTTCTTAAATGCAGAGGAATCACTATGATAAAAGAGAACCAAAATTTTCTAAATAAATTAAATATCGCAACGGATGGTATTGTAATTTTCTTTTCGATGATGATTGCCTATTTCATTCGTTTTCAATTTATCCCGTCGCAAGAGGGATATATAGGGTTTGAATATTATGTAAGATCCGCAGTTTATATCCTTCCTTTATTTTTGCTTTTATACAGCAGCTTTGGTTTATACGAATCCTTTAGGTCTCACAATTTTTTCAGAGAATTAAATTTAATTATTAAAGCAAACCTCGTTGGTACCGCGATTTTAATTGTAGCCTTTTATATTCTTAAAATGATTGATATATCCCGTCTGGTTCTTACCATTTTTATTGTTATCTGCATATTGGGAATAACATGCAAGCGAATTCTGCTTCGCAGAATATTAAAAATATATCGTAAAAAAGGCTTTAAC
>JANZZB010000034.1 GCA_026419635.1 Clostridiales bacterium
AAAACGGCACATTGCAAGATTGCATGAATTTCTTGAAGGTTCCATAAAGATGCTTTCTGAAGCACCCCTTTCAAAAGAAGCAAAAGACTTTGACCGGATTATGACCGGAACTGTTGCAAGCGGGGAACAGGCTATTTTTGTAGACAGTACTATGGATCAAAAAGGACTTGTAACTGATATTCTGATTAAAAAGAATGAGGAGTTAGTTAATCTTTCGCTGAACGAATCGACCGGATCGGGAGAAAAAACAATCCGAAAACTATCGGTTTACTGCTCCGACGTTAATTCGGACGGGCAAATTGAAATTCCGGATGCA
>JANZZB010000035.1 GCA_026419635.1 Clostridiales bacterium
AGATGTGTATAAGAGACAGGATCTATACCGGACTTATCATAATGTTTCTGAAGAATGGTATTTGGTTTTTAAGGATGGCTGGGCGGGTAATATCACAGCCGCAAAAGAAACTGCCTCAAATATGAGGTATACCACCTTTGGATTATATCAAGAGAATAAGAAAACCATCCCTTTGCTTAAAATTTATGTTTTTACCGGCGATGACAGAGAGTCCCTTGCAAAAGCCAGCGGCTTTATCTATCTCGGCTCCAGTTCTTCATCGTCTTACGCCGCCGTGATACCTCCTGAAGCCGCAGGTCAAAAACTTGCTCTTAATGAAAAGGAATTAAAGCAGAATTTCAGGATCATTCCCGAGGAATGGGCAACGGACGAATACTAACTTTAATATAAAATAATTTCTTTTTGATTGTTATCCGTTCTATTTTCTTTATAAGTCTTGCTTAATAAAGATTAATTTGACAAAACGTCTAATTTTTATTCTTTGCAAGGGTTTAAGTTAACTACTATTTTCTGTGCCGATTAGAAGGCGGCGGAATGGAGCTTACCATGATCAGAAAACTTCTTGTCCTGGAAGACGAGGAAAGCATCCGTAGCTTTATTGTATTAAATCTGGAGCGGGCGGGTTATCAAGTACTTGAAGCTGCGACCGGCGAAGAAGCTTTAGAGCTAATTAAAAATAACCGCGACATTTCAATATCGGTTCTTGACCTGATGCTGCCGGACATCGACGGTTACGAGGTCTGCCGAAGAATCCGTGCACAGGGTCTTACCATGGGCATCATTATGCTGACAGCAAAAGGACAAGAAAGCGACAAAGTAACCGGTTTAATGATTGGTGCTGACGATTATGTTACAAAGCCTTTTTCAGTCGTTGAGCTGGTCGCCCGCGTGGATGCATTATTTCGGCGTATGTCCGGTGGTATTATTGCGAGTGAGACCATAGCGTCCGGTCCGTTTGAATTAAATCTGAGAAGCCGTGAAATGAAAAAGGACGGAGTCAAAATCGAACTGACACAGGTCGAATTTATGATTATAAAAACGTTTATGGAGAACCCCAAAAGTGCATTGTCCCGTGAAGATCTCCTGAATGCGGTTTGGGGACGAGATTATCTTTGTGACCTAAAGATCGTCGATGTCAATATCAGAAGACTGCGATTAAAGATTGAGGAAGACGCAGCCGCACCGAAATACATCACTACACTTTGGGGCTTTGGCTATAAATGGGAAGGCTGATTATGTTAACTCTGAAGAATACAAAAGAGGCTCATCCGCATAGTGGAATAAAACGACGCTGGTTTTTAAACAGCCTTAGTCTCGTCGCCGGAATTCTTGCCATCGTAATTGTTGCTTTTTCTCTTTGGACAGTAGCGTACTATTATTCATCCGTTACAACCAACCTTACAAAGAGAGTGCAGACTACGGCAAAGTTCATGAATCGTTTCCTAAATCGCAGTTATGCGGATTTTTACTCAAATGCGCAACGAATCACAAGAGATTTTGCCGACAAAGACAAGCTCGACCTTCAGATTATTGATTCTTACGGAAGAATCATGTTTTCTTCTTCCGATTTAACGTCCGGCCTGATCCCGGATACGAGTGATGTGGAAGCAAGCCTTTCCGGTCAGAGCATCGCAGTTTTTACCGGACGAAACAGCTTATCTGATGAACGCGTTATGTCTGTTTCCAGCCCGTTATATTTTGCTGATGGCAGAATCATCGGCGCTGTACGTTGTGTCACCTCTCTAAAGGTCGTCGAGCGCCAGACCATTGCTACCATTCTTTTAGTACTGGCAGCTGCAACATTGGTTTTATCACTCGTTATTATTTCAAACCGCTATTTTATCCGTTCGATTCTGCATCCCGTGCTAAGACTGAACGAAGCGGCGAAAGAAATTGCCCAAGGGCACTATAACATTCGTATAGAAAAAGAATTTGACGATGAAATCGGTGAACTTTGCGATACGATTAATTATATGTCTGAAGAAATAAACCGCGCTGAAAAAGTGAAAAACGATTTTATCTCATCGGTATCCCATGAACTCCGTACTCCCTTAACAGCCATCGGAGGCTGGAGTGAAACGCTGATGGCCGGTGGGCTTACAAACACAAATGAAGCTCTGCATGGTCTTGAAATTATTAATCGGGAAGCTGGACGTCTTTCCCAGATGGTCGAAGAGCTTTTGAGCTTCTCCCGAATAGAAAGCGGAGGGTTAAAGCTCCGGGTAGAGCCGTTTGATTTATGCGGTGAATTATCCGATGCAATCTATATCTATTCTGATATTCTTCGCCGCGAGTGCATAGAAATGACCTACAGCGAACCGGATGAACCGATTATTATTAACGGTGATAAAGACCGTTTGAAACAGGTGTTTATCAATATCATCGACAATGCCGCAAAGTATGGACGTGAAGGCGGAAAAATAGAGATCCGAGCCTATGTCGACGGAGCCTATGCGATCGTTAGCGTGCGTGACTACGGTGCAGGTATCCCGGCTGAAGAACTTCCGTTTGTCAAAGACAAATTCTATAAAGGAAGTTCCAAACGGAAAGGAACCGGTATCGGCCTTGCCGTATGTGACGAGATCGTAAAGATGCACGGCGGAACATTAGACATCCAAAGCCGTGTCGGCGAGGGAACAACTGCTTTGATTTCCCTTCCGGTTTATGCTCCTCCGGCATCCCCTGCTATTGAAAACACTGGTGAAAAATGATAGAATATTTTGGATTGAACAATTTTAATTATCGGAGTTGATACGGTTGTCAGATAAACGCCTCATGCGTACAACAATCGGCGGACAGGCACTTCTGGAAGGAATTATCATGCTTGGCCCTGAAAAATCAGCGATTGTTGTCCGTCGTTCGGACGGTGGACTTGAAATAAAAGAAGAAGCGATTAGTGCATCAAGCAAAAACACTTTTTTAACAATGCCTTTCATTCGCGGGACAGTCAACCTGTTTCGTTCTATGAAACGCGGAATTGCCGCGCTTACATATTCTGCACAATTTTTTGATGATGGAGAATCGGAGGAAGAACCCGGCAAAATTGATAAGTGGCTGGAAGAAAAGTTCGGCTCTGAAAAAATGGAACGATATTCGATGAGTTTTGCTCTCATATTAGGCATTTTGATTCCGATCGGTCTTTTTATTTTGCTTCCGACATTAATAGCCGGTATATTGCCTTTACATACCGTACAGGGCAGTATTACTAAAAATCTGATCGAAGGCATTGTCCGGATCATTATTTTTCTTGGTTTTCTTTTGTCCATTTCAAAAATGAAAGATATCAAACGCACTTTTATGTATCATGGTGCGGAACATAAATCGATTCACTGTTATGAATCCGGCAAAGAACTTACTGTGGAAAACGCACAAAAATTTCCGCGGCAGCATCCCCGATGCGGAACAAGCTTTTTATTTGTTGTAATGATCATCAGTATTTTGCTATTTTCACTCGTACCGTGGGCAAACCCCATCTTGCGCATGCTGGTTCGGCTTTTACTTCTGCCTGTAGTAATCGGAATCAGTTATGAGATCAATCGGTTTGCGGGCCGACACGATAATTGGTTTACAAATATTCTGCGCGCTCCCGGCCTTTGGATGCAGTCTTTTACTACTTTTGAACCGGATGACTCCATGGTTGAAGTGGCAATCGAAGCCCTTACCCGTGTCATACCTTTTGAACAAGGTGCGGATGAATGGTGATCAGAACCTTAAATGATATTTATCTGGATTTAAGAAATAAACTGATTAAGGAAAACAGGCTTCAGGCTGATTTGGAAGCAAGAGAAGTCTGTGTTTGCGGTACCGGAATCGAGCGCGATCAGTTTGATAAATCAAGAAGCATTTTTATGTCAGAAGAAAGCGCCGAAAAAATCAATGCATTGTTCAGCCGTTTAATAAGCGGAGAACCTCTGCCTTATATTATCGGTGAGTGGGATTTTTTTTCACTGACCTTCAAAACGCCCCGCGGAGTTCTGATACCGCGACCCGATACAGAATCGCTTGTGGAAGCGGCATTAAAAGCGACAAAGAGAAAAACTCCTTTGCGTGTATTGGATTTGTGCTGTGGAACCGGCTGCGTCGGTATTGCTTATGCAACGCAAATGCCCAGTGTGAAAGTTGTTCTTGCAGACATTTCGTCCGATGCTCTTAAGGCAGCGAAGGAAAATATTCTGATGCATAATCTGTCTGGTACTGTTTATCCTCTTCATCTTGACATTACGGAAGGTTATCGGCCCGAATTTGGAAAATTTGATCTGATTCTTGCAAATCCTCCCTATATTCCTACCGATGAAATTTCACAGCTAGACCAGTCTGTCCGCGATTTCGAACCGCATCTTGCTCTTGACGGCGGACCGGACGGTCTTTCATTTTATCGCATTCTAAGTGAAAAATGGAAAGATGCATTAAACCCTGGCGGCATACTTTTAGTTGAATGCGGTATGAACCAATCTGAACAAGTAAAAGCAATCATGAAGCAAGCATCTTATAAAATGCTGCGTGTTTATAAAGATTTGACCGGCGTTGAGCGTGTCGTTTCCGGCCGGACTAAAAATTAATCGAACATATGTTGCTTTTTTGATGTTATTACTGTAAAATAATGATGATCCAGGCCTATCGCAAGCCGTTCATAACGGTAACCGCGGCACTTGCCAGGAAAGCTCTGTGTTACGAACTTTTCCTGGTACGTACAGTGATGCTTGGAGATTTTAAGAAACTGTTTGTTTCTTAAAACCTTTTATTTCGGCGTACCGCTCGCCGTTAAAAGCGGCAATCGCGGCACTTGCCAAGAAAGCTCCTTGTATTTTGAGCTTATTAAGGCGTTTATATTGCCGCGATGCATGGGGCTTACTATGGTTGACAAAAAAAAGGCTCTGGAAACCGCACTTCTTCAGCTTGAAAAGCAGTATGGAAAAGGCGCCGTTATGCGCCTTGGCGAGAACAGTTCTTTAAACGTTGAAGCTATTTCAACCGGTTCGATGTCTCTTGACACGGCACTTGGTATAGGCGGCGTTCCTCGGGGACGTATTATAGAAATTTATGGGCCGGAATCCTCGGGTAAAACGACGCTTGCTCTCCATATCGTTGCATCCGCTCAGAAAAATGGCGGTGAGGCGGCATTTATTGATGCTGAGCATGCCTTAGACCCGAATTATGCAAAAGCGCTCGGTGTCGACATTGACAGCCTTTTGGTCTCACAGCCGGACAACGGTGAACAGGCATTGGAAATCGCTGAGGAACTTGCCCGCAGCGGCGCAATTGATGTTCTTGTCATCGACTCGGTTGCAGCATTGGTTCCTCGCCTCGAAATCGAAGGCGAGATGGGAGATCCTTTTGTCGGTCTGCAGGCAAGGCTGATGTCCCAGGCACTTCGTAAGCTGGCAGGTGTCGTAGCAAAATCAAACTGTGTCGCGATTTTTATCAATCAGCTTCGTGAAAAAATTGGTGTTACTTACGGAAATCCTGAGGTTACAACCGGCGGACGTGCGCTGAAGTTTTACGCAAGCGTCCGGGTTGAAGTCCGGCGTATTGAACATATTAAAAACGGCAGTGAACTTTTGGGTAGCCGTACCAAGGCGAAAGTAGTAAAAAATAAAATTGCTCCTCCTTTTAAAGAGGCGGAATTTGATATTATGTACGGAGAAGGTATTTCACGTCTTGGAGAGCTCGTCGATTTGGGATTAAAATATGATCTTGTCCAAAAAAGCGGAGCATGGTTCTCCATGGGCGAAACACGGCTTGGTCAAGGGCGTGATAATGCTAAGAACTTCTTCAAGGAAAATCCTGAATTAGCAGATAAATTGGAAGCACAGATCCGTGAAAAGATGAAAGAGTCCACAGCAACTTCTAAAAAGGATTCAACTGTGAAAATGAAGGAAGTTGTAATGAAACCGGCTTTTGCTCAGGTAAATACCGCAAAAACTGGTATTTCGGTTGATGCCGACGATTTTGAAGGCTAAGATTAAATTAGAATAAAATATTTGGTTATGCCGTCTCCCTTATAGGCGGCGGCCGCAGGAATGAATCAATGAGACATAAAAAATGATAACATCTCATTGCGTACTCTGCGGTTTACGGAGCGATCTATGTCCGATACTGCAGAAAAAGCTTTTCGGCGTGCTGGTTATATGTTGTCACGCCGGTCTTATTCAAGGCAGGAATTATTTGATAAGTTATGCTCAAAAGGCATAACTCAAAACGATGCTGCTTATGCTGTAGAAAAGCTTTCCAAACTGAAACTGTTAAACGATGAAGCTTATTCACGCAGCGTAATAGAAAACTATGTGGCTCGAGGCTATGGTATTCATCGTGTCCGCCAGGAGCTCTTAAAGCGTGGGATACCGTACGATATGATTGATGAGCAGCTTTCGGATATACCGAGCCAGACTGAGAAAATACGCTCGCTGATTGAAAAAAAATTACCTGCTAAAGATCCCGACCGCAAACAGATCAAACGTGTTTCTGATTATCTCGCCAGAAGAGGTTTTTCATTTGATGAGATCTCCCCTGTACTTCGCCAAACAATCTCAAAAGATGAGTTTGAAGATTAAAAAAGAATTGATTTAGAATCGGAGAAACAGAATTTATATGGCTATCAAGGTTGCCCTTATTTCCCTCGGATGCCCCAAAAATCAGGTGGATTCGGAGCAAATGCTCAGTATGCTAAAAGACGCCGGAATGAAACATGTCACCCACCCGGACGGAGCGGATGTTGCGATCGTCAATACTTGCGGTTTCATTGAAAGCGCCGTTAATGAAGGACTTTCGGAAATTTTTGCTCTTTCGGAGCTAAAAAAAGAAGGACGTCTGAAGAAAATCATTGTAACGGGTTGCATCCCCGAACGCTATAAAGGAGAGTTTCTAAAAGAACTTCCTGAAGTTGATTTTGCTCTTGGAACCGGAAGCTGCCAAAAAATTGTTGACGCTGTCACGGAAACGCTGGAAAATCACAGAGCCGCTTGTTTTGATGACATTAATCTTTCTCCGATCAGCGCAAAACGAGTCTTACTCTCCCCTACTCATTCCGCTTATATCAAGATTGCCGAAGGTTGCGATAACCATTGCGCGTACTGTATTATTCCGAAAATTCGCGGCAGATTCCGCAGCCGTCCCGAGGAAGAAATATTAAAAGAGGCAGAAACGCTGGTTCAAAGCGGTGTCAAGGAACTGATCGTAGTAGCCCAGGACATCACACGATATGGTGTCGACCTTTACCGGGAGCACAGGCTTGCAAACCTCTTAAAAAAAATGTGCCAGATTCCAAATGTTGAATGGATTCGCCTGCACTATTTGTATCCCGACGAAATCGATGACCGGCTTTTAGATGTCATCGCTTCTGATAAAAAGATCCTGCATTACTTTGATATCCCGATACAGCATATCAGCGATAAAATTTTAACGCTGATGAACAGACGCGGTAATCGTGCTTTTATTGAAGCTTTGTTTGAAAAAATACGTACAAAAATGCCGGATGCAGTTTTACGAACCAGCATCATCGCCGGACTTCCGGGGGAAACGGATGTTGAGTTTTCCGAGCTTTGTGACTTCATGAAAAAAGAAAAGCTGCCCCGTGCCGGAATCTTTTCGTATTCTCAGGAAGAAGGAAGCGCTGCCGCGGCCATGGAAAACCAAGTCGATGACGAAACAAAATCGCGCCGAATGGAGATTCTTGGGGATATTCAGTACTCTGTTATGGAAGAATATAACGAACGGCAGATCGGCCGTGTGCTTAAAATATTGTGCGAAGGCTTTGATCCTGACTCTGGTTCATATTACGGACGCAGCTATGCTGATTCCCCTGAAATCGATTCAAAAGTTTATTTTCATTCTGATCAGCCGGTTTCTGCCGGACAGTTTGTAAGTGTCAGAATCACAGGTGCCGTTGATTCCGATTTGATTGGAAATACGGCCTTTGAGGAAGGGGAGCCTGCTTAATGACTACTGCAAATATGATAACTCTTGCTCGAATCGCTTTAATTCCGGTATTTATGTTCTTTCTTTATTCCGATTTTTCTTATGCAAATATCATCGCTCTCGTTCTGTTTAGCATTGCAAGCCTTACAGACGGTGTGGATGGATACATTGCCAGAAAATATAATCAGGTAACGAATTTCGGAAAATTTATCGACCCGCTTGCCGATAAACTGCTCGTTACTGCAGCGATTCTTATTTTTGTAGAGCAGGGGCGGATGCCGGCTATTATGGCGATCATTATTCTGTCCCGTGAGTTTGTTGTCACTTCCCTTCGCGTTGTGGCAATTTCACAAGGAAAGGTCATTGCTGCTGCCCGTTCCGGTAAAATAAAAACGGTAACCCAGATCATTTGTATCCTCATTATGCTTTCCCCTTTTTCGTCTTTCGTTTTATTCCATCTCACTTTGAACACCTTGGCTGTATGGACTATGACGCTGGTAACGTTATATTCGGGGTATGATTACTTGAAAAACAGCGCTCATCTTATCACCGGCGAAGCAATGAAATGAAATGGCTATCATAAAGGTTTAACTCGGCACGCCGCTCGCCGCTAAAGCGGCAACCGCATCCTATGCCAATCACAAAATTGGTCCTTTATTTAAGCGGTAAATGGAGTTTGATATGAAAATCTACAATACGCTTACCAGAAAAAAAGAAGAATTGGTACCGATAAAGCAGGGCGAGATCAGTATGTATTCCTGCGGTCCTACGGTTTATAATTTTTTTCATGTAGGAAACGCAAGACCATTTATACTTTTTGATATTTTGCGCCGTTATCTTGAATATCGGGGTTTTTCAGTTAAATTTGTTCAGAATTTTACTGACATTGATGACAAAGTTATTCGTCGGGCAAACGAAGAACATACAACGTACGACAAAATTGCTGAGCGTTATATTCAGGAATATTTTACAGATGCAAAGGGTCTTGGAATCCGTGAGGCAACGATCCATCCCAAAGCTACGGATAATATTGATGCAATTATCGATACTGTCAGGACATTGGAACAAAAAGGTTATGCGTACTCAGTAGGCGGCGATGTTTATTATCGAACACGTAAATTTGACAGTTACGGCAAACTTTCCCATCAGCCAATCGAAGACTTAGAATCAGGTGCACGAATCGACGTTAATGATCAGAAAGAGGATCCTTTGGATTTTGCTCTTTGGAAATCAGCAAAACCCGGCGAGCCTTCTTGGGAATCTCCTTGGGGTCAGGGAAGACCCGGCTGGCATATTGAATGTTCGGCAATGGCTAACCGCTTTTTGGGAGAAACAATCGATATCCATTCGGGTGGAGTTGATCTTTGTTTTCCCCACCACGAAAATGAAATTGCGCAAAGTGAAGCGGTAACCGGAAAACCGTTTGCACATTATTGGATGCATAACGCCTTTTTAACGATTGATAATCAAAAGATGTCAAAGTCACTTGGCAACTTTTTTATGGTTCGCGACGCTGCAAAAATTTACGGCTACCAACCCATCCGTTTCTTCATGCTGTCTGCCCATTACAGAAGCCCTTTAAATTATTCAGCCGAATCCCTTGAACAGTCTAAAGCGGCACTGTCTCGTCTTCATACTGCGTTTCAGAATTTGGAATTTTTACAGGAGCATTCCCAAACGAACGAAATGAGTGAAAAAGAGCGTGTGCTTTGCGATGCCCTGCCGAAATACCGTGATCGTTTCTGCGAGGCAATGGACGACGATTTGAACACTGCCGACGCGATTTCCGTCATTTTTGAACTTGTGCGTGATTTTAACAGTGAATTCGTCGGAAAAACAGCTTCAAAAAAAGCAATCGATTCATCATTGCAGCTTCTTTATGAATTATGTAATGTTCTTGGTTTATCACCCGTAAAAGAGGAACAGTCATTAGATTCAGAAATCGAAACTTTAATTGAAGCACGCTCCGAAGCGCGAAAAGCTAAGAATTTTAAAGAAGCGGACCGCATTCGTGACGAGCTGAAATCCAAGGGTATCATTTTAGAAGATACTCCTCAAGGCATAAAATGGAGTTATATAAAATAGATATAAAAAAAGGGCCTGCAATCAAGCAGGCCCTTTCTAGCGGCTGTCGATAAAATCCCGACAGCCTTTCGAGAGGGAATTGGGTTCCCCCTCGATGCTTCCCCAGGTGCGGACAAAACCGAAGGTTTTGTCCAATGTGTCCTCCGGCGGCGCATGTCCGCCTGCGGACTAATCTTACATTAAGGGGTTTCGACCCCTTAATAATCCCCTAAATATACTTTTTCGACAAGCTAAAAAAAAAGCCTGCAATTAAGCAGGCCCTTTTAATTTTGGATATTTGTTGATAACCGAATTACCATAGCTGCAAAAGTTGAATTATTTCTTACCTGTAAAACGAAACTATTTAACACCGTCTATTCCCTGCTTGCTTAAAAATTAAACTGAAATATTCCCGAAATTTTAACTACCGTAATCTTCAAGCAAAGATGCTAATTCTTCATCCGAATAGACCGGAATTCCCTTTTTAAAAGCTTCCCGATCCGTATCCCGTAATGTTCTTTCGTCAATGTCTGTGATATATTGAGGTTTACTGGGATTTTCGGCGTCAAAAACCGCAAGTGCGCCATTGTATAATTTCATAATATACTTTTCTTTTTGCTGACTCGTCGTTTCCTTATTTTCCTGTGCCTGTTTTGCCACAATAGGCTGGCTTGCCGGAGCGCTGATCTCCTTTGGAAGCATCATCAGCAGAGCGGCAGTGCATAGTAACGCCGCGACCATAAGGGTCGCCGCCAACAAATATCCGTATCTTTCTTTATAACGCACCGTTTCACCGCCTTTCCTTTTTCCTATTTTTACCTCTCTTTGCAGGTCTTATACAAAAATCATGCGAAAAAAGATAAGTTTGATTGGTTCAGATCCCGCTTGTTTACTAAATTTTTATAAAATATCAAATAAATATGCTATAATACGTAAGTAAGCTTATCCAAAAAGATATGCATTTATTTTCTTAATCGATAGGCTACACTCTGTACGTAGGATTTCTGAAATACTTTTATAAATCCAATGTTTTTGGCTCTCTTCCGTGAAAGGAGAAATGCATTTGAAAAAAATGTCTAAACGAAAATTGAACACGACTATGCGGGTTACATCATTTATTCTTTTTACAATTCTGCTGATTTTAATTATGACTTCAGCTATATGTGGCGTTGCCTTTGCTATTTATATCAACAAATATATCAACCCGACCATTGATATTAATCTTGACAGTTTCCGTTTAAACTTTTCCAGCATTGTTTATTCTACGGACAAAAAAACCGGCAAAGCGGTTGAACTGGAGCAGTTGTATGGAACCGAAAACCGCGTCTGGGCTAACTATGATGAAATTCCGGACAACCTGAAAAATGCATTTGTTGCAATTGAAGATGCGCGCTTTTTTAGCCATCATGGTGTGGACTGGAAACGTACCATCGGTGCAACGCTTGGTTGGTCAGGTCTTGTAAAAGGTGTCGTTGGCGGCGGTTCTACAATCACGCAGCAGTTGATCAAAAATATCACCAAAGAAGATGAAGTAACAGTACAGAGAAAAATACAAGAAATTCTACGCGCTTTAAACCTTGAAAAAAAATACAGCAAAGAGGAAATTCTGGAGCTGTATTTAAACACAATTTATTTAAGTCATAACTGCAACGGGGTTAAAACTGCAGCAAAGTTGTACTTTGGAAAGGATTTAAAGGATTTGACACTTGCTGAGTGTGCATCCATTGCTGGAATTACAAAAAACCCCTCCTATTATGATCCTTTCCGTTTCCCGGAACATAATAAAGAACGACAAGAATTAATCCTGAAAGAAATGCTGTCTCAGGGAAAAATTACAAAAGAACAATATAATTCTGCTCTTGCAGAAAAACTAAGTTTTAAAAAAGAGGAAAACGGGCAGGCACAATCCTCGAAACAGTCTTATTACGTGGACCAAGTCATAACAGATGTACTGAATGACTTAATGGAGCAAAAAGGATATTCTAAAGAGATTGCAACCAGAC
>JANZZB010000036.1:0-5708 GCA_026419635.1 Clostridiales bacterium
ATTACGTTTCATAGGTTATGAATTAAAATAAAAAATTAAAAGCCCCACAGCCATATTGACTGTAGGGCTTTTGCTTTTGGTGGAGACAGTTGGGCTCGAACCAACGACCTCTCGCGTGTGAGGCGAACGCTCTAGCCAGCTGAGCTATGCCTCCATTAAAAAAATTGCTTAAGAAAGGAATAAGGGGGAATTAGGTTCCCCCTATCCTTATTATGGTGACCCGTAGGGGATTCGGACCCCTGTTACCGCCGTGAAAGGGCGGTGTCTTAACCGCTTGACCAACGGGCCGTAAATGGTAGCGGCAGTCGGATTTGAACCAACGACCGACCGGGTATGAACCGGTAGCTCTAGCCAGCTGAGCTATGCCGCCATATGCGAGCGAATGTTATTTTAATATATAACAGGTACTCTTGTCAAGTTTTTTATTTATGAATTAAACTTAAATTGATTTTTATTGAATTCCAACCGCCTTTGCTGCGTGTTCTGTGATCATTCCCTGCTTCAATAATTGATCGCAGAGTCGTGTTTGGGTATTGCCTTTAATATGGTCAAGTAATGTAGAAAAGCTGATTTGCGCAGCGCTTCCGCGGTCTATTTGACGTTTTTCAACTGAGCTAAGCAGATTTGCATCTATCATTTTATTTTGTGTCGCAAATGTTTCAGCCTGAGACCACTCAAAATCTTTCCCGTCAATATAGCCCAGAGCTCTTAACGAGAATGTCAAATAATCGTTTAAAGTCGTAGATTGGTTTGACCCATATATCGTTTTTGAAATGCCTTTTGTTAAGTTCTTTTGATATAGATATCCTATATAATGATCAGCCCAGGACGGTACATCCTGGAATGGATGGTCATAATTTTTTGAAAGGGCCTGCTGCTCCGCACCCAATAAACGAACAAGCATTACAGCGGCCTCCGCTCTGGTTAGTTTTTTATCAAGCTCAAATCCGCTGCCTGTTCCTTTCATCAGACCAAGATCATACAGCTTTAAAGCTTTATAGTATGCCGGGGTATACTTATAATTCATGATCGTCTTCGTCATGTTTTCGTCCCATACATGATCTTTTTTGAGTTCAGTAGAGGTCAACATAAAATAAGAGCTTCTGTATTTTGAGTTAACCGGATAAGCGTCATTGTATGTGACATCCACATATTGAATATCACCGTAAAGCGACACTGCATTAAACGCATGATTCATATCAGGCGCAGGTACAAAAATACTTGGAACATTTGCTTCGTCACAAAGAAGAAGAAACGCTCGGGAATACCCCGCACAGACTGCAAGATGTTTGACAAGAGCCCCGTAAGCTGTAAACGTCTCATCGGGCGCCGTATCCACATTATTCGCAGATTTCTCGTCATAAACGCAAACGTCAGCGATATAATCGCTAATCGCTTTTGCACGCTCTAAAGTAGTCATGCCCGGTTTAATAATTTTTGCTATTACTTTTTTTGCTTCTTTTTTTGCCAATTCCTGCTTATTTGCAGAAGATACATCTAAAGTGATATCAAGCAGTGTTGAGTAATCCGGATAATACAGAATTGTAAAATAAAGCGGAGATACGCATTCGGCAGCCATATAAACCTGATTAATGTTTAGTTTTTTACTACTTTGAACGACCGTATTAATGACTCCGCGTTCGGCATTTTTTGCAACAAGATAACCTGCCTGAAGTTCGTTACTCACGGACACTTCGGATATGGCAGCAACGGAATGCTGAAACAGAAGCAGGAACAGTGCCGCTACAACCGCAAGGCTTCGAAGGCGTTTTTTCATTACATTATCCTCCGTAAAAAAGATTCCATGCGGTTTTTGAACACATTTTACATTAGTTTAACCGTGTAAAATACTGCTGAAATAAATAAGTAAATGAATACCGCAAACATACAATAGAAAGCAAAGATTGCTCCCATTAAAAATGACATTGTTATCGACAAAACTACGATAAGACACGATAAAATCACCGGAAATAAGTTTGCACCGTGACTCAGTAAAGAAAGGCTGTTTCCAAATAAATGAATACTGCCTTTATTTTTTGATGCCAAAAGAATAATAAGAAGCTCGATTCCCATCAACATAAGTCCGCATATAAGTATATATATCGGAAGTCTATTTACTGTGTTGCCGGAAAGAGTGCGGCTTAACATCCAGATAAACGGAGCCCCCGTCGCACATACAACCGAAATGGTAAAGAACTCTCTCGGATAAGTGTGAAAAATCATGTAAAGCACTGCGATCGTCGGCAGGAATATATATAACATTTTAATGGAGACTGTAAAATCATAATATAACAGACACAACGCCGTAAAAATAAACACCAAACCGATTACGGCAATATTGGCTCCCGAAATCAGTTTTTTATGTTCACCCTGTTGTTTTTTGCGCTCTCTTGTTTGTTTTATAATACCATAAATCATACCGGCTGCGCCAATTACGAGAAAGCTCTTTACAATATAGAGTCCCGTCATAAACGTGGAACCGTGTGTTAAAAGACGATAAACCACCATAAGTACAAAAATACCGATCAGCGCAAATAAAAACATAATTAATACTTTATTCGAAATATAATCGCTATCGTTTTTTTGAAGTTTTTTTGTTGTCAAAATCACATCACTCCTAAAAGCTGATCGCCAGCGGAACTACGTAATCATCCCATCCGATCAATCTAAGTAACCTGATAAATTTTCTAAATATTACCCGTATGGTACATAATTGCTGAAAGCATTGCAACGGGCGCAGTTTCGCAACGTAAGATTCTTGGTCCGAGCGATGCCGTTATTAATCCGCTTTTTCTTGCATCTTCTGCTTCTTCCCGAGCAAAACCACCCTCAGACCCTATGACGATTGACACAGTTGAAAAGTTCCCTTTTTCAAGCAGTATTTTTTTCAATGAATGCTCTCGCTCTTCTTCATACGCCATAATTGCAACATCTGATAAAACAGATTTTTTTAACATATCAGAAAAACTGATTGCTTTCAAAACACGGGGAATAATTCCTCTGTTGCACTGTTTGGCCGCCTCTTCGCTGATTTTCTGATATCGTTCGGTCTTTTTTCCAAGAGACCGGTCATCCGGACGGGATACACACCGCTCTGAAAAAAATGGAATGATTTCATAAACGCCAAGTTCTACGGATTTTTGTATAATCGTTTCCATTTTGTCGCCTTTTGGCATTGCTGCAAAAAGCGTAACGAAAACAGAGGGCTCTGTCGGAGTTTTCATTTTATCCAAGACAGAAACGGTAACACATCCGCCATCCATCCTTTGGACAATGCATTCGTAATCCATACCCAGCCCGTCACAGAGAATAATCTTCTGTCCCGGTTTTATTCTGAGCACATTACTGATGTGATGTCCGTTTACTCCGTCGATGGTTAGTACATCGTTCTTCTCAAAACTGCCCGTTATAAAGAATTTCGGCAAAATTCTCAACCCTTAACTGTATCTGTTAAACTAATGTATTTTATCAAACCTATTAAATTTTGTCTACACTTAATAAATTCCTATACCCAAATATAAATGTAGCTTCATGTTAAACGAACAGCGACCCATCCGCTTTCTTTCTTGATATCTTGTATGGAAAATCCATTTTTGTTAAGAGCTTCTGTCACTTCATTAGCCCGCTCTTCAATAATTCCCGATACAATCAACGTGCCGTCTTTTTTTAGAAACTGTCCAAAATACGGAGCCATATCTATTAATACATCAGCTACAATGTTTGCTGTTATGATGTCGTAACCCGAACCGATTTTGCCGCAAAGGGATTCATCCCGTGTCAGGTTGCCGAAAAATGCAGAAAACTTATTTTGACCGAATCCATTCTGCAAAGCATTTTTTTGGGCGACCGCTACGGCATTCTCTTCAATATCCACTCCAAGTGCAGATGAAGCGCCTAACAGCAACGCGCCGATTGACAATATTCCGCTCCCGCATCCAAGGTCTAAAATTCTTTCACCGCCCAAAATCAGCTCATCAAGTATCATAAGGCATAATTTTGTCGTCTCATGCTGACCGGTTCCAAAAGAAGATCCGGGATCTATTTCAAGTATTTTGCGGCCATCCGGATGCTCACAATTTTCCCATGAAGGTTTTATCAGCAAACGGTTTCCGACGGAAAACGGTTTGAAATATTGTTTCCAGTTATCGGCCCAATCCTCTTCGCGAACAGTCACGGTCTGTACCTGAAGCCGACCTAAAATATGTTCTTTGTCATCCTTAAGTAAAAGTGCAATCTGCTTTTTTATTTCCTCTCCCTGTTTTTTACCTTGTTCATTGTTTGCAAGATAACAGGAAACGCATGTTTCGCGGGTTTTATAATGATTCAGACTGTCGTCAATATAATCAAATCTGGCATTTTGATTCGTAAGAAATTCATTAAAATCTTTTGCATCTTCTATTTCAAAACCTCCGACATCATTTGCAAGCATGATGCCGGTTATAGAGTCAATACCCTCACTTGTCGTAAAGATACTTAGCTTCGTCCAGTCCATTTTTTGTTCTCCCGTCCTCTTCTTTTCGGCTTGCCAGTGCCTTTTTCTTTTACTTGAGCAGGTCTTCTCTGTGTTTGACCATAATCAGGCCGGACTAAACAATCTTTTGTGTAGCCGATCAAATCCTCCCTGCCCGCCTCTTTTAACGCCTTCATGACAAGCGCGCGGTTTTCTCTTTTGCCCCATTGCAGAAGCGCTCGCTGCATTGCCTTTTCCACAGGGGTCCTTGGTACATAAACTTCTTTCATCGTGCGTGGATCAATTCCGGTATAATACATAGCTGTGGAAAGGGTCCCCGGAGTAGGATAAAAATCCTGTACCTGCTCCGGCATATATCCATAGCGTTTTAACTGAAGGGCAAGTTCAATTGCATCGGACAATTCGCTTCCAGGATGGGAGGACATCAGATAAGGCACAAGATATTGCTCTTTTTTGTGTCTCTGATTCATTCTTTTATATCGTTCCTGAAATTTTTCATATACGTCAAATGACGGTTTTCCCATATAATATAGCACTTTTCCGCTTTTATGTTCCGGAGCCACTTTTAACTGACCGCTGATATGATCGCGAACAAGCTCGGAGAAAAACTCACTGTTTTTATCACAAAGCATATAATCGTAACGGATACCCGATCGAATAAATACTTTTTTGACATGCGGCAAAGCTTTTAATTCACGAAGAAGTGTCAAGTAATCAGAATGTGATGGATCTAAACTTTCACAGGGAGTTGGGAACAGGCATCGTTTATTTTTGCATACCCCGCTTTTAGCTTGCTTTTTGCAGGCAGGATGCCGAAAATTGGCCGTGGGGCCGCCGACGTCATGAATATAGCCCTTAAAGCGAGGGTTGCCGCCAAACGCCGTCGCTTCTTTTATGACCGATTCATGACTTCTTGCCGTAACATACCTTCCCTGATGAAACGCCAAAGAGCAAAAATTACAAGCTCCGAAACATCCTCTGTTATGAATAATGGAGAATTCTACTTCGGATAAGCCAGGCACGCCGCCTTCTTGTTCATAGGAAGGATGATATGCACGAGTATACGGAAGTGCGTAGACATCATCCAGATCTTTTCCCTCGAGCGGCTTGCTTGGAGGATTTTGAATCAGATATCTGTCTGCGCATTTCTGTATGACAGCTTGTCCATTTCGATAATCCTGTTCTTCATACTGGAGCATCGCGCTTTTTGCATAAGCCTTTCTATCCTGTGATACCA
>JANZZB010000036.1:5718-12254 GCA_026419635.1 Clostridiales bacterium
CTATATAAGGAAAGGCACAAACCTCTTTTTGATCTGCTAAAAAACATGTGCCTCGCACATCCCGAATTTGTGAAATTGCTTCCCCCTTTTTTAACCGTTCGGCAATTTCTCTTGTCGGATACTCACCCATCCCGTAAGTCAGAAGATCGGCTTTTGCGTCAAGTAGAAGTGGTCTTCGTACCGCATCGTCCCAATAGTCATAATGTGAAAAACGTCTGAGCGACGCCTCCAGCCCTCCAAGTACAACAGGAAGACCGGGAAATGCTTCTTTAACCCTGTTTGAATAAACAATACAGGCTCGATCCGGTCGTTTTCCGGTTTTTCCGCCAGGCGAATATTCGTCTCTCGAGCGTTTTTTCTTAGCAACAGTATAATGTGCAACCATCGAGTCGATATTACCTGCCGTGATCAGCGCAGCGTATCGCGGACGCCCCATTTTTTCAAATGCAGCTTTAGAATGATAATCCGGCTGTGAAAGGATTGCAACCCGAAAACCCTCGGATTCAAGAACACGTGCAATAATTGCACATCCAAACGAAGGGTGGTCAACGTAAGCATCACCGGTAATTAAAAGAAAATCATAATAATACCAGCCACGCTCTTCCATATCCTGTTTTGATATCGGTAAGAACTCATACCGCTCCGCCAATTTACCGCACTCCAAACTTCATGCAATCGAATGAAAACGGGGAGCTGTCACTCCCCGTACACAATGTTAAAACCATCGGGTATATCAAAGCTTTTATTCTTTTACAAATACCTTTTTTATTTCGCCGAGATACATATGATGAAGATCTCCAGTTGAATAATTGTCCTTTTCAATAGAAGGATCAAGAATGCAGCTTAATTCCATTTGTTGCTTATATAACTTCCGACACACGAGAACAAGCTCCGCCTGTTCAAAGGTTGGAGCGTTTTCTACAAAAACGGGAGTAAATCCGGCATTTTTGATTTTGTCGCAGTCACGTCCGGATTTCGAACCTAACAAACCGAGTTCTTTACGATACTTTTTTCCGAAAAATGAAACCGTAAAATAATCCTGGCTATCGACAAACTCCATTGTATAGCGGCTTTGACGTATATAAACCGTGGCAACTTTCATGCTCCACATGATTCCAAGCCCGCCCCAGCTTGCAGTCATCGTATTGATCTTTTTTTGATCGCCAGCCGTAATCAGTGACCATTCGTCATTAAACATGGAAAATACACTGATTTTACTTTCAAACTCGTTCATGTCCATTTCACGAAACATAAGTAACCCTCACTTTAATCTATATTATTGACTTTTTCTAAGTACCATTTCCTGCCATTCGTCTTTTGTAATGAGAACTTGCCTTGGTTTGGAACCCTCAAAAGGGCCCACGATTCCCCGTTCTTCCATCTGGTCGACAAGCCGCGCGGCACGAGAATATCCGAGTTTTAGCCTTCTTTGAAGCATGGATACCGATGCTTGACCGGTCTCAACAACAATTTCAATTGCGTTTGGCAAAAGTCCGTCCGCATCTAAATCATTGCTTTCAGCGCTGACATCGCCGCCGCCTTCTCCGGCTTCACGTTCGATATGCTGAAGAATCTCTTCCGAATAATCCGGCTGCCCGGTTTTCTTAATATATTCAATAACGGATTCAATTTCCTGAGATGTAATAAAACACCCCTGTACTCGTAAAGGTTTCCCCGCTCCAAGAGGATTATACAGCATATCGCCGCGTCCGATCAGCTTTTCCGCACCCATTGAGTCAAGAATGATTCTTGATTCGATTTGGGAGGCCACTGCAAAAGCAATTCTTGATGGAATATTTGCTTTCATAATCCCGGTGATAACATCGGCAGACGGACGCTGGGTTGCAATGACAAGATGCATTCCTGCCGCACGGGCCATTTGTGCAATCCGACAGATGGCATTTTCCACATCACGTGCAGCAACAAACATTAAGTCTGCTAGCTCATCAATTACAATTACGATTTGAGGAAGCGGTTCCTTCGCCTCCGAACCGTCATCCTGTGCCGGCTGCTTTATGACGGCTTCATTATACGAAGCAAGATCCCGGACGTTCAGTTCAGAAAACAGTTTGTAACGGTGCATCATTTCCGTAACAGCCCAATTCAACGCTCCGGCAGCTTTTTTTGGATCCGTTACAACCGGTATCAGAAGATGCGGGATACCGTTATAAATGCCAAGCTCGATCATTTTCGGATCAATCATGATGAGTTTGACCTCTTCAGGCGACGCTTTATAAAGAAGGCTTATAAGCATAGAGTTGATGCAAACTGATTTACCGGAGCCGGTGGTTCCCGCAATCAGCATATGCGGCATTTTCGCAATATCGCCGACAATACAAGTGCCGGTAATGTCGCGCCCTACTGCAAAGGCAATCTTGCTCCGGCTTTTTGTAAACGCGTCTGACGCAATAACGTCATGGATATATACCGTCTGCACGCTTTGGTTCGGTACTTCGATTCCAACTGCCATTTTGTCTGGTATCGGGGCAATTCTAACACTGACTGCACCTAAAGAAAGTGCGATATCGTCTGACAGAGTTGTAATACGTGAAAATTTTGTCCCTCGGTTTACTTGGATTTCATATCTTGTTACCGTAGGTCCGCGTGTAATGTTGATAATATTGGCTTCTATTCCAAAGCTAAGTAATGTATCAATCAGGCGATCTGCGTTTTCACGAATTTCAGCCTGAGAATTTTGTTTTGATGCTTTGGATGAATACAAAAGAGAAAGAGGCGGATAACCGTAAAGCTTCTTCTGTGCCGCCGACAAATCCCCGGCTTCCCGTTTCGGAGTCTGCAACGCTTTCTCGATTTCCTCCTTTATGCTGTCATCGTGCTCTATGTGCTGGGCCACAGGCTCCAGGGTCTGGACCATAGGTTCCGGCGTCTTGACTTCCAATTCCTTTTCGCGAAGCACCTGTGCAGGAGACTTCACCTTAGAAGCACGTAATAAATTTTCTTCCTGTACAGGTGGCGGAGGCCCGGCATCATCGATCGGAATATCGATCTGCGGCTTTTTATTTTTAGAAAAAATCCGAAATTCCGGCAAAGTCACTTCCGGCTCTTGATCTTCCTCTTCATCGTATTCCTCATAAAGTTTAGGCACAAGCGCATTGTAAACCGCCTTTGGCGTCACACGGAAAGCGCAAAGCAAAGCAGCAATCAACAATATCAGTAATATGCAGAAGCCACCGAATGTTGTAAATAATTCACGTATAAAAATTGCGATTGTTCCTGCAATTAGACCTCCGCTTACCATTTCCCTGCCCCCGCGGATCAATTCCGAAAGGCTCTCAATTGTAAGCATATATTGGTTTTTGTCTTGAATGATATGAAACATCGCCCCAAAGAGAAACGGGATAGACACAAGAGAAAAGATACGCAGTACCACTTTCCCCTTTCGCTTCATAAATAAAAGGATGGCGGAAACAAAAAGAGAAAGCGGAAGCAGATATGCCCCTATTCCCATGAAAGCGCCCGCAACGTGGTAGCAGTCGTGAAACAAAAATCCCTCGCCTTTTACCAGTGTAAGCGCGCTGATGATGGATAAGAAGAGGTAGCACAATCCCCATATGTAGCGTTTCACCCGTTTCTTTTTTGGAGGGCTCTTCCTTCTGCCTGACCGGGTTTTAGTTTGGTTTGCTTTGCTACCCGATTTAGCGTTTCCTTTTTTTTGTACTTCCGGCAAATAATCACCACCTAAAGACTAAGAAAAACATAACAGAGTTCAAAAAGCTGAAAAAAAACGAAAAAAGAGTAAATCAGAGCGAAATTTAACGGTATTAAAATATTATATCGTTTAATGTGTAAATGTAATAATAAAAAAGGGGGTTTCTTGGCAGATGTTTTAAGTATAAACAAAAACATTCATTTACAATTCAGTTTTATATTACCACATCAGCATAAATTTTGCTATATAATATGATTTGACGTGATATTTCATCGCCTTTTTAATTGTTCTTTGAAAAAATAGGAATTTATAGTTTGCCTAACTAAAAGCGAGGTTTTTTACACGATTCTTTTGCCACGATTAACGTTGACGATAATAGCTGCTTCATGTACAATAAAATGAAATTGAGAATTATCTTTTCATATCTTTATTCTATAAAGATATCACAGAGCGAAAGGACGATCGTCTTGCAAAAAGAAAGACGCTTTTTACTTGTTCTTGCCATTATCATCATAACGTTTAATCTGCGCGCACCAATCTTCTCTGTCGGTTCTGTCATTTCCATGATACAAAAAGATTATCCGTTATCATCTGCTCTCTGCGGATTTTTGACCACACTGCCTCTTATTGCTTTTGCGGCCAGTTCTCCCTTTGTAGCAATAGTGAGCAATAGAATCGGTATGCAGCGGACGATGTTTCTTGGCTTACTTTTATCTCTTTTTGGTATATTGGCTCGTTCTTACTTCGGAATTTTCGGACTGTTTTTCGGCACTGCACTTATGGGAATCGGAATCTCGTGTGCCAATGTTTTGATACCCTGTGTAATTAAATCTCACTTCCCGGAACATGTCGGTCTGTTAACCAGCATTTACTGCACCGCAATGTCTATTTTTGCCGGGCTTGGAGCAGGTATCAGCGTTCCTCTGGCCGAAAAATTCGGTTTTGGATGGAAAGGCTCGTTGGCCACTTGGAGCCTTCTATGTATTCTTGCAATGATTTTTTGGGTTCCTCAGTTAAAACAAAGTCCTATTCCTGTATCCGTTTCAATTGAAAACGTGCCGGAAAACCAAATTAAAAACACCTCTCTTTTTAGAAGCCGGCTCGCTTGGGCGGTTACCGTATACATGGGGCTTCAGGCTATTATATGTTACTCTGCAACAACCTGGCTGCCAACTATTCTCGTATCGCGCGGCATCAGTGCAGAAGCAGCAGGCTATATGGCTCTCTATTTACAATGGATTAGCATTATAGGTGCGTTTATCGTACCGATTCTTGCGGACCGGATATCTGGGAACCAGAAGAATATCAACACGATCTTTTGTTTATCCTATTTTATTGGAGCTGTCGGTCTGATTTTTTGCCGTCAAAGTCAGGTAATGATCTATTTATCTCTTACTTTCTTCGGCATAGGAATGGGTGCGAGCTTCAGCCTTTATCTTATATTTCTCAGCATGCGGACCAGAAAAGCTTTGGACACGGCCAATCTTTCGGGCATGTCACAGTCACTTGGCTATCTTCTTGCAGCTGTCGGCCCGCCTGCCGTAGGGGCAACATTTGATGTTACCAAGTCCTGGACGCCATCCCTTCTATTTTACGTTTTCTGTACGATTATGCTCATTGTGCTTGGTTTTTATCTGGGCCGTGATATATACCTTTTTGAAGAAGAACAGAATAAACCCATGGTAATGAAATAATAACTGGAGATTTTCTCTTTACATGCTTTTAGGACAACTATAGCTGTGCCTATTGCAATTTCTCACACATGAAAGGAATATAACAGAATGTGGACTCCGACAAAATGGACCGATTATGAGCTTTTAGATTGCGGAGGCGGCGAACGCCTTGAGCGTTGGGGTTCTTATATTCTATCAAGACCCGATCCCCAGGCAATTTGGAACAAATCCGGGCACCGCTCGTGGAACGCTCTTTCTGCGAAGTATCATCGTTCAAACGACGGCGGAGGTAGCTGGGAAATCTATAAGCTTCCCCCGCAGTGGCAGATTAAATATGAAGATCTTGTCTTTAACGTAAAGCCAATGAGCTTCAAACATACCGGTGTATTCCCGGAGCAGGCCGCCAATTGGGAATTTATTTCGAGGATGATCCGACAGGCCCAAAGGCCGATTAACGTGCTGAATTTATTTGCTTATACCGGAGGCGCGACTCTTGCAGCAGCCTCAGCCGGAGCCTCCGTATGTCACGTTGATGCTGCTAAGGGCATGGTTCAATGGGCAAGGGAAAACGCCAATTCATCTTCTCTTGATGATAAACCGATCCGCTGGATTGTGGACGACTGCCGCAAGTTTTTAGAGCGGGAAATCCGGCGGGGGCGAAAATACGATGCGATCATTATGGATCCGCCCTCGTACGGGCGCGGGCCGACAGGCGAAGTTTGGAAAATCGAAGATGATATCGCATCTTTTGTAGAGCTTTGTTTGGGTGCGTTGTCTGAAAATCCGCTGTTAGTGCTCATTAGCTCCTACACAGCGGGGTTATCCCCATCCGTCATGGATTATCTTTTAAGCTCAATCATAAAAAAACAGTACGGCGGCAAAACGGATTGCTCGGAGCTTGGCCTTACGGTCGCTTCAACCGGTCTTGCCCTTCCTTGCGGTTCTTCTGCAAGGTGGATATTTTAAACCCGATAAACAGTGTTTGCCGCAGACCTTGTAAAGCTATCTCGGCTTACGTACGATGCCTCTAACACTGTCGTGCAGTATATGGACAAGTATTAAAAGGACGAATGAACCTTATGTCTGACATTATAAAAGCCGATCATTTAAGTTTTTCTTATCAGGCGCCAGTCTCCATTCTCGCGCTGAATGATCTTACGGTCACAATACCTGCTGTCTCTTATACACATCTG
>JANZZB010000037.1 GCA_026419635.1 Clostridiales bacterium
GTAACTTCATTTTACACCTTGGTTGTCTTGCAGTCGCCTTTTTATTTATCTGTTGCACTTGCTATTATAATTTGCCTTGGATTCCCTCTCGAAGGCTGTCGACTTTATCGACAGACTCGAAATGCCTCTGCTCAAAGCAGAGGCATTTTTTCGCTTATATATGTTTATTTCGCAGCCAACGGTCCAAATCAGTTTTTTTCAAACAACCGGTTAGCATAAGAAGAATAAGATACATCATAGTTATCACACAAGTCCCCAAAATGATATGCCTGGCGGGTGAAAGCAATCCGTTTGACGCCATGTATCCGATTGTATAAACAGAAAAGCAAATTGAACCGACTAGGCATAGGATCGGCTTTATCGCCAGATTCCGCCAATCCAATCGAATCTTGGTTACAATCAGTAGTCTTCGCGTATTCAGGAAATTTGTCAACAGGTTGCTGACAAGCATAACAAACAAGAATGCTTCCATGCCAAGTTTCGGTACTAAAACAAGGATCATAGAAATCCTAGTTATGGAATCGATAACGTTATAACGCAGTGAGCTGACCTGTTGGTTTAAACCTTTTAAGATGCCGTCAACAATACTTTCAAAATAAATAAACGGCATAATCGGGCCGAGCACGCGGATGTAGAATCCCACTTCCTTACTATGAAATAGCAGCATTCCAAGCTCTCCTGAATAAAGCGTAAATAACCCGCCTGCCAGAATAGACATTGTAATGCTGATTTTTAAGGATAGCGTAATAGTATGTTCGAGTTTTGCAGTTTGGTGTAAAGCTTTTGCTTCGGAGATCTCCGGTATTAAAAGAATGGCAAGCGCGGATAAAAAAGAAGAGGGAAAAAATAGAATTGGCATAGCCATTCCTTTTAACATGCCGAATTCCGACAACGCCTGTTCTCTGGAAGCTGAATACTGTGTTAGGCAATTTGGAACAAGCAAATTTTCAATTGTACGCAGAATAGTCGTTAAATAACTACCCGCTGCAATTGGGGCAGATATGGAAATAAGACGGCTTGTGATCGAAGCGCGTGCTGGGGTATATGGCATCTTTTCAGCAGATAAACGTTTCAAATCGAGACGATACCCGATATACACATACAAACATGCGGCTGCATCAGCCAGGGTGTTTCCGACCATGACCGCTGCGCAGGAGTATACAATTCCAAGAGATGCAAATCGGTCGATACATATCAAAATGATGGCAATTCGTATAAGCTGTTCAAAAATTTGCGCGCCGGATGTAACAGATACACGCCGGCGAGCAATAAAATAACCATACAGGCATGAAGAAACCGATAAAAACGGCAAGCTGATTGACAATATCTTAATAGCTAAAACGGCACGGACATCCTTCAACCAGAACTCGCCGATCCATTCGGCACCAATAAAAAGTGCTGTTGCAGACAGGAAACCAAGAGTAAGACTGATAGAAAACGCTTTACCCAGTATTTTGGAGTATGATTTTTTTGTTCCGCGCGATGATTCTTCTGATATAAGTCGTGTAACAGCAACGCTAATTCCGGAAGTAGCAAACGTTGAAGCCAGAATATAAATCGAAATGATCAGTTGGTAAAGCCCCATACCTTCTGAGCCGATTTTATTTGATATGTAAACGCGAAAGAACATTCCGATCGTGCGCAAAAGCAGGGAAGTCAGCGTCAGGATCAGAGTATTCTTAAAAAATAAGAATCGTTTCAAATATACACGCCGCCCCACATTGTTTTTTATATCTATAGTTTGTATAAGCATGGAAACAAAATGATTATGATGGCAAAATGATTGCTTTTACGAACATGAAAAATAAACAATACTAATGTATGGGGCATAAGCATAAACAATGACTGATGTATCAAAATACGGGGAGAAATAAAAAGAGGTCGGAACGAATCCGTTTCAACCTCTTATGTTTTATTACAAAATCCAATTTAGAAAGCAAAAAAGCCAATGCAAATTTGCATTGGCTTTTTTTACATAGATATGATCTGCTTATTCTGTCTCGTCACTTCTCTTACTATGATGATCTTTTGTTTTATCAATGTTGTTTTTAGATAATGCATTCTTTTCATTAGAAGTGGAGATGGTTGAATCATTATCCGTGTCTTTATTTAATTTTGTTTTAATATTGCTTTGGACTTGAACTTTATTTGAGTTAGCGCGTTTTTTTATATTTTTTTCTTGAGATTTAATTTGATTTTGTTCATTATTTTGAAGTTCTGCATCCTCTTTTTTGGACTGAGTTTCTGTATTATCGTCTTGTTCAATATCCGAATTGGCTTTTTTATCTGCTTTTCTAAATTCTTTAATTTGTTTCATAATTTCTTTAACGGGTTTTTTCAGCCATTCGTCCGTGTTGATTTCTACACCAGATGCGCTTTCTTGTAATTTCTGCACCAGATTTAATTTTCCTGGGGTGACACCAAGCTTTTTGGCCTCTTCTACGCGATTTCGACCGACTCTTTCAGCGTCTATTTCAACGTTAAGATCATTTTTCTCCGCGATGTTTTCCGCACTGCCTTCTAATTCATCGGCAAGTTTTTCAGATTTCTCTTCGTTATCGCTTGAAGTAGTAATAACGATTCCGCCAGTCTCGTCTTTTGTAAGATAACCGTCATCAACAAGTCCCTGCACTGTTTCTTTTACTGCGGAATTGATATCTTTGCCTGTTAAATCAAGCCCGTCCAATATCTTTTCTCCATTATCATTTACGGCTTTACAACTTAAAACAACTCCGAAACGATTAATAGAATATTCGACAGATGGATTCACATCCAGACTAACGTATGAATAGGGGGTGTAATATGCCCATGCAGAGGCACTTACCAAAGCAACCGCGGCTGCCGCACAAACAGCACGGGCTGTAAATTTTTTATAAAAAGTTAAATTCGGTTTAATTTCAATCACCTGTCCTACTGCATAATTTCTGTTTATTAATTGTCTAACACAGCCGTCTTCAGATAGGGCAGCAACATATTTTCCGCGTATTTCCGCAATAACTGCTCTCATTTTTGCTTACTCCTCTCTAAAAGACCTCATGTATTCCGACAGACAGGGATAATCACCGGTTATTATCTCAGCTGCTGCTATTATATATTTTCGATGTCTTTCTAAAATTTTTCGGGGTATATTCGTATTGCTTACGATTATTTTTAATGGTAATATTTTCAATTTTCTCATTTCATTCAAAAGTATAGGCTCCGAAATTAAATATTTTATTGCTCTAAAACAAACATCTTTGGTTTTTTGTGATTTCGGAGAACAGCTGATTAAATCATAAAAAGAAAAACCATAAGGTTCAAATTGCTTTGAAATTGCTAAAATTTCATTTTTTAAGGAATCATTCGGTTCCTCTTTTGTTTTAGAAGCGATTTCTGTTGCCAAAGAAAGATCTTCCTCTTCGCCGTTTACTTCGCCGGAAAAAACATAAGGACTTACAGGAAACTCAAGCTGATATTTGCTTTGTTTTCGAAAAAAATCGGAAAGCCTTCTTTTTAGTACGATCTCAGAAAAGTGTAGAAAACTGCCCTTTTCAAAAGAATAGGATGTAATTGCTTCTGAAAACGCTGAAAATCCAATTGCCCATTCATCATCGCTTTTTGTAATAAATCTGCCTGTTATTTTTGAAATATGTTTTAATATATATGTCTCATAATCCATTAAAAAGCGATTTAATTCATCTTCGCTTTTTGATGCCCTAATAGCTCTTTCATCAATTTCTCGCAATTTTTCTCACCTCGCTCGAAATTTTTATTATATGCTATTGTACCATATTTTTTAATTTCGTCATTAAATAAAAAAAGGAATCGCTGCTGCGATTCCTTTTTTCAGCTTTTCCCAAAAATATATTTAGGGGATTGTTAAGGGGTCGAAACCCCTTAATGTAAGATAAGTCCGCAGGCGGACATGCGCCGCCGGAGGACACATTGGACAAAATCGAAGGTTTTGTCCGCACCTGGGGAAGCATCGAGGGGGAATTGGATTCCCTCTCGAAAGGCTGTCGACTTGACAGCCTTAAAAAAGGAATCGCCTCAGCGATTCCTTTTTATCATTTACTCTTTCGATTCATATCGTTCAAAATAACCGATAAATTCACCGGTATGATCCCGAACAGGTGTCAGATAAATTCGCTCATTTTTTTTGCTATATCCTATGAATTCATCCGTTCCATGATTCTTCAGCCTTTCAACCGCTTCTATAATCATTTCTCTGGATTTCTCATTGTGACAATCAAGCAAAGATTTTCCGATTAAATCACGATAACCTCTGACAATATAATATTGATACTCGGCTTCCCGATTCATATAACGAATAATATGGTCTTTGTCCACGTACAAAATTTTATATGGGAAAGCATCCAAAATATAAGACAACAGTTCTTCTCGTCCCATTATCCCACCTCTTATTCATTATGCTTAACTTTAATATTATCAATATTATACCATAAACGCAAGCGTTCTTGGTATAATGTCCAGCTTCGGCGGTTTCCGCAGAGCGGAGAGCCGAAGGGGCATAAAATCCAGTATAATAACCACTTTATGGTTATTATACCATAAAAAATAAATATTCCAATGATCTAATAAAACTGTTATATGACATAAAATTATAAAATTCGATAAAAGAGATATAAAAAATCCATTGACCAATAGAAAAGATCAATGGTATAATGTAAATTGCGAATTATCTAATTGTAGCATACAACTCTACACAATAACAATAGCATAACCAAAATAAAAAGTCAAGTGTTTTTTGAAAAAAATATGGTGGGTGTAGAATATGGGCGAACAATTTTCGCTTTTGCCAGACTTGATAATTAATCAACAAGCAACAAACGAAATTATAAAATGCAATGAAAAAACGAGTAAATATGGTTTGGTCCTTTCTGATAAAGATGCAATCGAGCTTGTTGAAACCAGAAACGCTGCTTTATTAAGTAATGGGCGAATCGAATTCGGAGGAGGAATCATTAATAAACTTATAAGCGAATTTTGCAATTCACCATTTTTATCGCAATATGATTATGCAAATACACTCCATGAATTAATAGAAACTTTTTACTACTTCAAAAACGAAACACTCGATCAGATCGGTGACGATGATTTAATAATAATTATGAAAAAGTACTTTGATGATCGATGTAACGGATCGATTGAACTGCTTCAGGGAAGGGAACTGGAACAGCTGGCTAAAAATATCCGATTTGACAAAAAACATTATGAAGATCTTGATTCGGAAGAGGATATATATGACGAGGAGGAATGGGAATGAACACCGATATAAAAAAACAAACTATAATTGATAAAAGCCGGATTTCTAAGTCACAATATCTTTCAAATCTTTTGCAGGAAGCGCTCCGTCATCGTCTTTTAAGCGATGATGAGCTTAAACAGATTCAAATTCAAATTGTAGAACTTCTGTCAAAACAAGTGGATCGTTTTACCGGAAAAGAAAGCAGTTCGCTGAAGGTAGAAACAGCACAAGAACTTTTGCAGTCAACGCTTTATTTGATCAGCTTATATTTAAAAACGATACCGGATGCCGATTTATGTGTAGAGCTTATCAAAAAGAACCGTATTAAGGAGTTCTTTGATAAAGGCAGACAAGTAATTAAGAAACAAATCATTGATACGCAATTATTGTTTAAAGCAGTGTTAAAAAATCGAATCATAACGGATGTTATTGCTTATAACGATACAATCGATCATGCGATTCCGGAATTTTTTCTGAAATATGATTCGGAATTTGGCTCACACGAAACAACGGCCTCGATTGATTACCCGTTATGTCTTTCAAATATCGAAACGACAGGAATAGAGTACATCAGTGAATATTTAAAAAAATTATATTATGAGAACTTTTTTTGCAAAAAGTTCTCTGAAAAATCTGTTAATGAGCTGCTGTTCGATTCTGATAAAAACTATCAGGATTTGCTTTTTAATGTTTTTGAAATAATATTATTCAATTCAATCGGTTCTGTGTTATTAAATCGGAGCGCGTATGATATCAGCTTATCTGCTGATGATTTAAATCAACTGAGTCAGAAAATGATCTTGAGAAGTAAAACAGAAATCGAACTGGAGCTTTCAAATTCAGCGGATAAGTTAATGAACGAATTAAATATTTCAAATACGTTTTTGCGTGAATATATTTTAGAAACAATGATGAAAATGTCTTCAAAATTCACAGGTGCATTAAAAAACGATCAATTGGATATCTTGTTCGTACAACATAAAGAAAGGGATAGGGAGCACGAGATTCGTTTTGAAGACGGGGGAAAATTAGATGACGAGAAGCTTCGAAAGCTGATTGATATAATAAGCGCTTATGATTTGGTTGAGGATAAAATCTCTGTTATCAAAACCAATATTCATAGCATCACAGACTTGATTGATATTTTGGAGTCCTGCTGTATTTTCGAGGAGGAATATATAAGCTTATTTGAGTCGTTAAACGATTTTGAGTTAGCTCTATTATTAAACCAACTTCCGATTCATCCGCAAAACGAGGATTTTGCTTCTGAAAAGTTTGAAAAAGAATGGCAAGACCGATTTGTTTTTTATCTAAAACAGCTTGATACAAAACAATTAAAAAATATAAAAGATCTTTCTGAAAAAATTACGATGATATAATGTCCACTGAACAAATGCGATTTTCGAACCGCATTTGCCCATAGTCCGCATTTTACGAACTATGGGTGGCAAAACAAGCTTGTTTTGCCGTTTCTGATACATTGCATGACTGTCTATTAAATTTGGAACCCTGTTTCAAATTCTAAATGCAAGGTTTTTATAAAACAAGACGCGAAAACCTTGCATCTGAATAGCTGAAAATGGCCTTAAGCCGCTCTGCAGCGTCATTTTCCAGTTATTCAGCAGGAATTATAAAAAAATCCACCACCCATTCTGTCATAAACAGACTGTGTGGCAGAGTATTTTACTTATAATTCTTATGATCACCAAAACTCTTTTAGTTTATAATCTTTCATTTTGCATCGTTCGGGAATCGGGTCAATAATTTTTTCAAACATATATCGCAATGGGTTCCAAATATCAAACGATCCATTTTTAATACACCATATAAAAATAGTGGAGTACATGGATTGATTCATCAAAAGCAAAAGAACGGACGGCTCGGTTTTGTTTAATATTTCACCGCTTAATTGTCCTTTTTCAATAATATTTATTTGAAGATCGCGTAACCGTTTATGATCTTCTGATATTTCAAAAGTGCCGATATCATCGGTTAAATTTTTAATAAGCAACTGTTTCGTAATCGTCACACCGGAATTTACTATGAATTCAACTTTGTTTTTTCTTAAAAGCCAAAGCTGCTCGACATAAGAATCATTTGTAAATATATTTGCTAATTCAGAGGCACTTAAAAGACATGGTATCTTGTAGAACGGCTTTAAAAGTTCGTCTTTCGCCTTAAAATAATAATAAAAAGTGTGTTTGTTGATGCCGCTGGCTTCACAAATCTCATTTAGCGTTACATTTTCAAACCCTTTTTGACCAAATAATTTAAGTGCTTCCTGACGAATGCGTTTTTTCGTTGCGTTCTCATACTCCATGTTTTTCACCTCTTTTGCCGCTTATCTGTTATTTATGTTATCAATATTATGCATGAATGTCAAATGAAAATGAAAACAAAGTATACATAACACATTACAGATTGACATGATAATGGTACCGTGGTATCATAAGATCACGTACAAAGTTGAAAGGGGCCTTTCTTTCGTGACAAGGCTGATAAAATATTCAAAGCCATACATTTTCATTATACTTGGCGCAATTGTTTTGTTGTTTTTGCAAGCGATGTGCGACCTTGCTTTGCCGGACTTCATGTCCGAAATCATCAATAACGGCATTGCAAACGGAGACTCGGGATACATATTCAAGATGGGATTCGAAATGCTCGGAGTTACGATTTGCAGCGCGGCATTTGCCGTAACTGTAGGATATCTTGCGGCAAGAGTGGCTGCCGGAATGTGCAGAACGTTAAGAAAAGAATTGTTTGAAAAAGTTGAATCTTTTTCAAATGCAGAATTTGATAAATTTTCAACATCGTCACTGATAACCAGAACGACGAACGATATTACACAAATCCAGATGCTTGTCGTTTTATTGATTCGTATGATGTTTTACGCGCCGATTTTAGGTGTCGGCGGTGTTGTTCATGCGATCGCAAACAGCAAATCAATGTCATGGATTATATTTCTTGCGGTTATAGTCCTGCTTTGTATTGTCGGATTTATGTTTATATTCGCTTTACCAAAATTTAAGATGATACAAACTTTGATTGATCGGTTAAATCAGGTTGTTCGTGAAAATCTGGAAGGTATGTCCGTTATCCGCGCTTTTAATACGCAGCAATTTGAAGAACAGCGCTTTGACAAGGCAAACCGTGAATTAACTTCCACAAATCTGTTCGTAAACAGGCTGATGGCCGGTATGATGCCGTCGATGATGCTGCTTATGAATCTTATAACCGTTCTTATTATCTGGGTGGGATCAAAACAAGTATCCGCCTTCCAAATGGATGTCGGTGAAATGATGGCATATATGCAATATGTCATGCAGATCATTATGGCCTTTCTTTTGATGTCTCTCACATTTATTATGGTTCCTCGCGCTTCGGTTTCTGCAGCACGTATAGCGGATGTGCTTGAAACCATGCCCTCCGTTTCGGATGCGGAGAATGCGCAAAGCCTTGCTAATTGCCGTGGGTTTATTGAGTTTAAGGATGTTTGCTTCCGATACCCGGGAGCGGAAGAAGATGTTTTGCATAACATTAGTTTTTTATCAGGTCCTGGCCAAACAACGGCTTTTATCGGTTCAACCGGTTGCGGCAAATCAACATTATTAAATTTAATCCCCCGATTTTATGATGCCACAGAGGGGGAGGTTTTACTTGACGGAGTGAATATTAAAAATATTTTGCTACAGGATCTAAGAAAAAATCTTGGATACGTTCCCCAAAAAGGCATCCTTTTTTCCGGAACGATTGGCAGCAATTTAATATATGGGGATAAAAACGCTACAGAGGAAATGATTCTTGCTGCTGCGGATATTGCACAGGCCACAGAAATCATAGAGGAAAACCCGGAAAAACTGGATGCGCCTATTGCTCAGGGGGGAACGAATGTATCCGGTGGTCAAAAACAAAGGCTTTCCATAGCTCGAGCCATCGTCAAAAAACCTCAAATCTATATATTTGACGATTCTTTTTCGGCGCTTGATTTTAAGACGGATGCCGCATTACGAGCTCGTCTAAAAAACAGTACAGGAAACACCACAGTTTTAATAGTCGCCCAAAGAATAAGCACGGTAATGTCTGCGGACCAGATTATTGTTCTTGATCAAGGGAGAATCGTTGGTAAGGGCACACATTCCGAACTGATGAAGAATTGTGAAATTTATAGGGAAATTGCATTTTCGCAGCTGAGTCAGGAGGAACTGGCATGAGTGGTTCAAGAGAAAAAGCGCCTAACAGCAGTCCCCGTGGCATGATGGGCGGGCCCATGGGCGGCATGGGTGGAGGAATGCCCGGCGAAAAAGCAAAGAATTTCAAAGGCACAATGGCGACACTTATTAAATACACTTCGGAATTCAAGGTTACTTTTATTGTTGTCTTCGTGCTCGCCGCATGTTCATCTGTTTTTTCGATAGTAGGGCCGAAAATTCTCGGCAAGGTTACGACGAAGCTGTTTGAAGGCCTGATGGCTTGGTATGCCGGAACAGGGCTTTATACCGACTTCGATTATATGGGAAAACTCATAATACTTCTGGCAGGCCTTTATATCGTTTCTGCGATATTTTCTTACACGCAGGGATATATTATGTCCGGCATATCCATGAAGATTACTTACCGCCTGCGTCGGGATATTTCAGAAAAGATAAACCGGATGCCTCTTAGTTATTTTGACTCTCGTACACACGGAGAAGTCCTCTCTAGAATAACGAATGATGTCGATACGATAAGCCAGACGCTTAATCAAAGCCTTACCCAGATGATTACTTCAGTTTCCATGGTGGTCGGCGTGTTGATTATGATGCTGACGATCAGCATTTCTATGACATTGGTAACTTTTTTGATTTTGCCGATTTCCTTTTCTTTAATCTTGTTAATTGTAAAGAAATCTCAAAAGCATTTTAAGACTCAACAGGAGTATTTAGGACATATAAACGGACATATTGAGGAGACCTACTCGGGACATAATGTAGTACAGGTTTTTAACGGGGAACAAGACGCGGTAGAAAAATTCAATAAGCTAAACAACGAGCTGTATCACTCCGCATGGAAATCACAGTACTTATCCGGTCTTATGATGCCTGTAATGAACGCTGTGGGAAATCTGGGTTATGTTGGGGTTTGTATCGTAGGAGGATATCTTGCGATTCACAAGGTCATTACCGTTGGTGATATTCAGGCTTTTCTTCAATACGTACGATCTTTTTTACAACCGATTTCTCAGATCGCAAATATTGCAAACACATTGCAGTCTACTGCTGCTGCGGCTGAGCGTGTTTTTGAATTTATAGATGAGGACGAGGAAGTACCTGAATCGGAAAATCCTGCAGTTGTCGACAAAGTGGAAGGTAATGTGGAATTTTGCAACGTTACCTTTGGATATACGAAAGAAAAAATAGTCGTACATAATTTTTCTTCTAAAATTCATTCCGGACAGCGCGTCGCAATCGTCGGTCATACGGGTGCTGGTAAATCGACCATTGTAAAACTGCTTATGCGGTTCTATGATGTGACAGATGGCGGAATCAAAATCGACGGACATGATATCAGGCAATTCCGCAGAAAGGATTTGCGATCCATGTTTGGTATGGTACTTCAGGATGCATGGCTTTACCATAATACGATTATGGAAAATATCCGATATGGTAGTTTTAACGCAACAGACGCTCAAGTTATTGAAGCGGCAAAAGCCGCACATTGCGATGAGTTTATCCGGTCATTACCCGGCGGATATAAAATGGTTATCAATGAGGAGGCAGGAAATATATCACAGGGTCAGAAACAATTATTGACGATCGCAAGAACAATCTTATCCGATCCGAAGATTTTGATTCTGGACGAAGCAACAAGTTCTGTTGATACAAGAACTGAAATTCTAATACAAAAGGCGATGGAAAATCTAATGAGAAACCGAACCAGCTTTGTCATTGCACACCGTTTATCGACAATACGTGATGCAGATTTGATTTTGATGATGAAGGATGGCAACATTGTTGAACAGGGAAATCATGAAGAACTGCTTAAAAAAGGCGGATACTACGCAGATCTTTATCAGAGTCAGTTTGCAGACCGTGAGCCTGAAACAGCTTAAATAAAGGGGTATGTACACATATGAACAATCAGATAAAAAATTTTACTCAGAAACTAAACAAGAAAATTTATATTGCTTTAACCATAATTGTTATTGCAGGATGCGTTTTAGGATATTATTTTCTTTCCGTATCGATGAGCACATTCAGCACTGATAACGCAAGGGTTACTGCGAAAATGTACCCGATTTCTGCCGTTTCATCCGGAAAATTGTTGGAATGGAATGTCCGAGAAGGCGATTTGGTTCAGAAAGATGAAGTTCTCGGCAGACAGGAAACGCTGCCTTATATCGTATCACCTATTAACGGCACGGTAGTAAAAAGTGACGTCCAGGCAGGTCAAAGTGAGGCAGTCGGAAGCCAGCTTGCGATTATTGCGGATACGGACCATATGTATATCGGAGTCAACATCGAGGAAACAAAAATTATGAAGATCGCCGTAGGAGATAGGGTAGATGTAAAAATAGACGCTTATAAAGGGAAAATCTTTCACGGCAAGATAACAGAGATTCAAAGCACAACTCAAACTTATTTTTCAGGTATATCAAGTTTTACGACCAGCGGTACATATAACAAGGTTACACAGCTGATACCTGTTAAAGTTGAAATAGAAAACAAAGAGAACCTTCCAATGGCCTTTGGGATGAATGCACAAGCTAAAATATATTTTTAATTACAATAATACTATTACAT
>JANZZB010000038.1 GCA_026419635.1 Clostridiales bacterium
AACCTGCCCACTGCGGCATGGTATCTGTTTCTCTCTTTGCATTTCCTCCGCATTTCGGACATGTCGTGTTAATCCATTCGGTGATATTTGCAAGCGGCGAATCGCCAGTATCTGTCTGTTCATATGACTGTATTTCGGGCAGCTTTAAAGGCAGCTCACTTTCCGGAACGGGTACCCAACCGCATTTCTCACAGTAAACAAGAGGAATGGGCTCGCCCCAATAGCGCTGACGTGAAAAGACCCAATCGCGAAGCTTGTAATTGACTTTTGACGTTGCCACGCCTTTTTGACTTAAAAATTCAACAATTTTCTTCTTAGCCTCATCCACTGAAAGCCCGTTTAAGAAATCGGAATTTACCATAATTCCTGTATCGCAGTCGACAAATGCCTCTTTTTCAACATCGCCTCCTGCCACGACTTCAATGATCGGAAGCTGAAACTTTTTTGCAAATTCAAAATCTCGCGTATCATATGCCGTAACCGCCATTATCGCGCCTGTACCATAAGACATCAAAACGTAGTCGGAAACAAAAATAGGAATTTCTTTCCCACTCACAGGATTGATTGCACGTACACCTTTAATTTCAACTCCGGTTTTATCCTTTGCAATCTCAGTACGTTCAAAATCTGATTTTCGAATGGCGGCTTCGCGATAATCCTTGATCTCCGCTAAATTGGTAATGCGGTTATCCCATTTTTCAATATACGGGTGTTCAGGCGACATAACCATGTAGGTTGCGCCAAAAAGCGTATCAGGACGAGTAGTATATACGCGTAAAGTATCTTTTTCTGTCGTCTGAAAGTCAACTTCCGCACCAGTTGAACGTCCAATCCAGTTTCTTTGCTGTATTTTAATGCGTTCAGCGTAATCAACAAGATCCAGATCGTCGATCAGTCTTTGCGCATATTCTGTGATTTTCAGCATCCATTGGCTTTTTTCGCGACGAACAACTTCACTGCCGCACCGTTCACAAACGCCGGATACTACCTCTTCATTAGCAAGTACACATTTACAGGAAGTACACCAGTTAACCGGCATTGTTGTTTTATATGCAAGTCCTTTTTCGAATAATTTCAGAAAAATCCATTGCGTCCACTTATAATAATCCGGATCAGTCGTATTAATTTCTCTTGACCAATCGAACGATAGGCCCAAAGAACGAAGTTGCTGCTTAAAGCGGGCAACATTTTTTTGTGTAACATCTTTAGGATGTACATGATTTGCTATTGCAAAGTTTTCAGTAGGCAGCCCAAACGCATCCCAGCCCATAGGATAAAGAACATTATATCCTTGCATACGGCGTTTTCTTGCAACGATATCGAGCGCCGTATAGGAGCGCGGATGCCCGACGTGAAGTCCGCTTCCGGACGGATATGGAAACTCAACCAATGCATAAAACTTTGGTTTCTCAAAGTCATTTCTGGCGCAAAACGCCTGTGCTTTTTCCCATTCCGCCTGCCATTTTTTCTCAATCGACGCAAAATCGTATTTCATTTCAAGCTCCATTTCCGCCTCGCGCAATTAAAAGCCCATATACTTTTCAGGTGCTCCGCGGCAGCCGCTTTTACGGCAAACGGCACGCCGAAATATCTATTCCGAATGCAAAAAGTAAATTTCTATTTCTGCAGTCTATTTTTCTTCAATCGTTTTTTCGGTTATATCCGCAATGTCAATTTTGGGCGCATCACTCCAAAGCCGCTCTAAAAGATAGAACTGTCTGGTTTCGTTTAAAAATACATGAACCAGAACTGAACCATAATCAAGCAGTATCCAATTTGCAGATGCATACCCTTCAACGTGATGTGGAACTATATTATAATCTTCTTTAAGTTTTTTTTCTATAGAATCAGCAATGGATTTAACATGTGTTGTCGATGATCCTGTACAGATCACAAAATAATCAGCAAGCACGGTCAAGTCTTTCACTGAGATAACCGACAAATCAATGGCCTTATGATCTTCTGCCGCTAATACAATTTCTTTTAAAGTTTTTTGTATTTCCATCTATAGACTCCTTTTGATCAATCATCATTTAATCTATTAGTTTGTACTGCTCTTCAAAGCGTCGTCAAACGGTTCATTATTTTTATTATTATCAGAAGTCGTTGTGCTGCTATCTTTGGTATCAGCTGCACTGTCGCCGGAAGAATCGGTCTTTGAGTCATCCGTTACCGAAGTATCCTGATTCGATTTTATGCTTGATGTCTTTTTTGATTTTTTACCGGAAGATGAATTTTTTAAAGTCGAAATGTCAACGACTTTAATTTTGGTTATCGGTTCCAAATACGGATTAAATTTTTCATTGACAAGTTCAAGAATTTTTTCCTCATCCGGGAAGAAATAGGATTGATTCATATGAACGCCTGGCTCGTAAATTGTTTCACTGAACCCGGGCAAAGTCTGCATTGTAATATTATCACTGCTCATTCTAACGGCAGCAAGTCCCAACCAGACCAGCTCACCCTTAGAAAAATCTGTATCCGTATTGCTGAGGAATGAAGATGCAATTTCCGGCACTTTTATTATATTAGATGGAGTAAGCATCTTTTTTGCGAGTGTCATTAAGAATTGCTGATCTGCCTTGATTCTACCAAGATCACCATCCGCATAACCGCCCTTGATTCCATGGTCGTTCTCTCTCCAACGCAGAAACCGAACGGCGTCTTTCCCATCTAATTTTTGTAATCCGGGCTGAAAATTAATATATAAATCCTGAGTCGGATCGGTATATTTCATGCGAAATGGAATTTCGTACTCAATTCCGCCGATTGAATCTACCATTTGAGCGACGCCGTCAAAATCGAAGATCGCATATCGGTCGATCGGGATACCGAGCAGCATGTTGAGTTCTTTTTTTAGCTGCGTAATCTGTCCAACCGCATAAGCAGAGTTGATCTTTTTCAAATTCCGGTCAACCTTTGAATACGTGTCGCGCGGTACGTTCATCATATTGATCGTATTATTTTTTACATCAAAAGCGGCAACAATCATTGCATCCGTTCTTGTTTTATCTTGATCGGTACAGGCAATTACCATTGTAAAGAAGTTTTGTTTTCTCTCCGCCTGGTCTTCTACCGATATTTCAAGTCCTTGCTGTTCGGAATCCGGTATTCCATCGTGGTTTTTATCGTTCGAATCTTCCTCTATTTTTGCTGCCGGTGGTTTTATTGCATTTTTTATCGCTACAGCACCAATGATGACTGTCGATAAAACAAGGAACAATAAAATCAGCCTTCTGTATTTTTTAATGAATCCTCGTTTCTTTTTCGGCGTTTCTATTGCCATAGCGGGCTTTTTGCGTTTTCCGCCAAATAACTTCATACTTAATCTCTTCCTTTAGTACAAATCCAATTGCGTCCGTTTACTGTATCCGGATGCAGTATTCCGCCTCGGTTTAACACTTCTTTTATTGAACTGTCAAACGCGAAAAGCAACGCCTCATTTATGTTTTTGTAAGCAAGTTTTCTTAATTTACATACGCCTCGAAAGGTTCGTGTCGGTTCAATAAAATCTGCAAGATAAATAATTTTTTGAAGCAGAGTCATGTTTTCCTTACCTGTGGTATGATACCGTACTGCTTCACATATATCGCCGGAAACATGGTAAACCGATCTGGCAATTTCCGCTGCTGTTAGAGCATGCAAAAGCGGCCATTCCAATTTTTCGACATCGCCCAACATTATACTATATTTTTCACACAACTTCAACTGCTCTTCACGGTTTCGTTCTTTCGTTATGTCATGTAAAATTGCAGCCTGCCTTGCTTTATACGGATCAGCTCCCCAGCGAAGCGCAAGCTTCTCAGCCTCACTTTCGCATCCAAGCGCATGCTTTGCTCTTTTGCTGCTTAGGACTCTCGTCATCTCATTTCTGAGCTCGTCCAATTCCATTTGCCAAAAACCTCTCAAAAGTATAGTTTATTCCTTTCAATATACGTTAATACATCTCCGGGCAACCATTCTTCGCCTTTTCCAAGACGAAGTTGCTCTCGTATTTCAGTGGATGAAATTTCGAGAACAGGCGAATCAATTATTATCACATCCGCCGATAATTCTTTTTGATATTCGTATGTTTTTTCCCTAATCTTTTCTGTTTCTTGACCGCGGCGTCTCACCACGGCAATTTTAATAAGTCTAGATAGTTCATCCGCACGATACCACTTTTCAAAACTCAGAAACATATCTGTACCCATAATGAAATAAATGTCCGTATCAGCGTACCTTTTTTTTAATTCATAAATTGTATCAATGGTATAACTTTTGCCATGTCGCTTAATTTCTATATCTAATACTTCGGCAAAAGGAAGCTCTCTTACCGCAATTTTTGTCATTTCAAGACGTTGCAATGCGCTCGGCGACCCTTCCGGCAAAGCTTTGTGCGGTGGGATACCTGCAGGAATAAAAAAAACCTTTGAAAGGTTCAATGTTTTTTGAGCATACCTAGCGGCAGAAATATGTCCTTTGTGGATCGGGTTAAAAGACCCGCCCATGACTCCGATTGCATTTTTACTCATGCGTTTCCACCTTGTCAAAAAACAATCTTTTTCTCTTTACTTTGTCTATAAAGGACAAATCTAGTCCCAATACATTGGACAGGCTCAGCAGATAGCGCTTCGGCCATCTCATGGCAAGCCGCACGTGCCGTTAATAACGATGTTTCCAGGACACGTAATTTTATGATTTCACGTGCTTCAAGCGCTTCATCAGCCTGTTTTAAAACATTTTCCGTAATTCCGCTTTTACCGATCTGAACAATAGTCTCTAGTTTATTTGCCATCGCTCTTAAAGTGGCACGTTGTTTCGAAGTAAGCATTTTTTTCATCATTTCTCCGTATGAAAATCATTTATATCTTAGTGCCCCACACGGAAGGCGATTCGTAGTTTTAAAAGGACATTATTTTTTTGAGTTCTTCCTTAAAACTTAAAAGGGCTTTTGCTCTGTGAGATATCTGATTTTTTATATCTGCCGGCATCTCTGCAAAAGTCATGTTGTATTCCGGCACAAAGAAAATCGGATCGTATCCGAATCCGGCTTCTCCTTTTATCTCCTTTAATATTGTTCCGGAACATTCCCTTCTGCAAGTAAAAGATGTTTTTTCATCCAGTACACATGCTATAACAGATACAAAACGTGCTTGCCGTTTTCCGTCCGGCACACCGCTCAAAGCATTCAGTAATTTTAATACCCTGTCATGGTCAGAACCTTCTGCATATCTTGCCGAATGAATACCCGGTGCACCTCCCAAAAAATCCACTTCCAAACCGGAATCGTCTGCGATGCAGGGCAAACCCGTTTCCTTAAACAACGCCTTTGCTTTGATTAAAGCGTTTTCTTCGAAAGTGCTTCCGTTTTCATCCGGAGTAAGATCAACAGAAAGTTCATCTTGCGATATTAATTCCAATCCGATCTGAGAGAGGATTGCCCGCATTTCCATCAATTTGTGTTTATTTTTAGACGCTAAAACAAATCGCATTGTTTCCTTACCTCAATTTTTATTATCGAATTTATAAGCAATATTCAATCCGAAACCGTTCCGAAAAGTGCATCAACAAAATCGGCTGGTTTAAATTCAAGAAGGTCGTCCGCTCCTTCTCCAACACCGATAAATTTGACAGGCACATTTAAAGCAGTAGAAACAGCCAAAACAATGCCTCCTTTTGCAGTTCCGTCAAGTTTTGTTAAAACAAGACCTGTAATTTTGGCTGCTTTATTAAACTCTTTTGCTTGAGAAAGTGCATTTTGCCCCGTTGTCGCGTCTAAAACCAACAATGTTTCTCTTGACGACGAGCCCAGTTCCCTCTCGATTACACGATCAATTTTTGAAAGCTCATTCATTAAATTTTGCTTATTATGCAATCTACCCGCCGTATCACAGAGAATGACATCTGACCCTCTCGCTTTTGCTGCTGCAATAGCATCATAAACAACTGCTGCCGGGTCGCTTCCTTCATTTGCGCGAATAATATCAACTCCGGTTCTTTTAGCCCAGATATCCAATTGCTCCGATGCTGCAGCACGGAACGTATCCCCCGCCGCCAGGATCACCTTTTTATGTTCTTTTGTAAGCTTCGATGCAATTTTCCCGATGGTTGTCGTTTTACCGACTCCGTTAACGCCTATCACAAGTATAATTGCAGGTTTTGTGTTCAGATTTAAACCATTGTTTTCTTTAAGCATTGACAAAAGGTTTGATTTTAATGCTGCCATCAGTTCTTCTTTATTTTTTATATTTTCATTTTTTGCAGCTATTTTTAAACCTTCTACTGCTTTCATTGCTGTATCCACGCCCAAATCAGCCATAATCATGGCGTCTTCAAGCTCGGAAAGGAGTTCTTCATCTACTTTTCTAAATCCCGAAAGGACGTGATCCAGCTGACCGGTTACAGCCTCTCTGGTTTTTTTAATACCGCCTTTTAGTTTATCCAAAAAACCCATACGTTTATTAATGCTCCTTACTTCAGCTTCATGCTGAGTTTTTGTTCCACATCGGAAATATTCAGGGCAAGAAGCTTTGAAACGCCCCTTTCCTGCATTGTCACACCATATAAAATATCCGACACTTCCATTGTACCGCGGCGATGTGTAATGGTAATAAATTGCGTTTTGTCACAAAGCTTTTTAATATAGGATGCAAATCGCGACACGTTTACATCATCCAAAGCTGCTTCAATTTCGTCTAAGACACAAAACGGTGCCGGACGTACTTTCAAAATAGAAAAATATAGTGCAATTGCGACAAAAACTTTTTCACCGCCTGATAATAATGTGATTGTTTTAAGCGTTTTTCCGGGAAGCGAGACTTTAATTTCGATTCCGCAATTTAATATATCTTCTGGATCATCAAATTGTAATTCGGCTGAACCTCCGCCAAAAATTTCCCTAAATGTTACATCAAAACTCTTATTAATCATTTCAAACTGCTTTGAAAAGATTTCTTTCATGTTATCAATGATTTCAGATATGATTTTCATGAGTTCTTTTTTAGCTTTATCCAGATCATCCCGTTGGGAAGTCATGAATTCATATCGCTCGTTAATCCGGCTGTATTCTTCGATAGCACCAATATTAACGGTTCCGAGTTTTTTGATCTCGGACCTTAGGTCCGCAATTCTTCGATTTGTCTTCGCAGTATTTTCAAGCTCTATCCGTACCGCTTGCGCCGTTAGTTGTGTCAGCTCATAGTTTTCCCAAAGGCGTTCTAAAATCTGCCTTTCTTCCATCTCTGCCTGTGTTTTCTGGCTTTCCAAACGTGAACGTTCCTGTTCCAGATTCAGCATTTCACGGTTTTTTGCCTGATTTTCTTTTTCTTTTTTTACCCGCTCGCCTTCTATATTCAATTTTTCCGCATTTATTTGTTTAATAATATCCTTTTTTTTCTGCGCATTGTCTATACATGCTGTTTTTATGAGTTCTTTTTCACTCATCTGCGTCAGAATCTCAGCATTGCGGGCATTCAGGTCTTCAATCAGCTCTTCACGACGCTTTCGATCTTCAGTCAGTTTGCTATAAAGATCTGAAAGCTCTGATGCTGCACTTGTCAATGTCTCCCGTTCAGTAACAAACTTCATCTTTTCCGAACGGTACTGTGCTATTTGTTCAGAAATAGATCCCTGTTTGTTTAAGAGCTCACTTTGGCCGGAAACAAGTTCTTCTATTTTATTGTTGATTTCTTCTGCATTTTGACTAGATTCCTGTGCTTTTTTTACCGACTCCGAAATTTCATTTTCAGTTTTTTCAATCCGAACTGTAAGCTGCTCTTGCTCTGAAAGCAGCAAGGATAACGCTCCGTTCATACTCATAAGTAAAGCGTTGTGCTGAGACAGTACACTCTCAAGACGAAGCACCGCGTCTTCTGCCACACGTTTATCCGCTTTTATCAAATCAATATCATATAAGACCGAACTGAGTTCTCTTTCTGCTTCGGAAAGATGGTGCTGAGTTTCTTTTCTCTCGCTCTCGAGTTTTTTCATTGTTTCAGAAAGACGATTTATTTCGGCAGCACGGGATAACATTCCGGTATTAATACCGGCGCTTCCTCCCGTCATTGCGCCGCCGGCATTCATAACTTGTCCGTCCAGCGTAACGATCTTAAACCTGTGATGATATTTTCTTGCCATTCTGATCGCCGTATCTATATGGTTTACGATTACTGTCCGGCCCAATAGGCTTTTAATAATTTCAGTATATTTTGAGTCAAACTGACATAGTTCATTTCCGAGACCTAAGTAACCGTCTTCCGAAAAAAGTCCCTCTTCTTTCAGTTCCTGTCCCCGGATGGCGGATAAAGGTAAAAAGGTAGCCCGTCCGAAGTCCCCGCTTTTTAAGTACCCAATTGCAGTCTTGGCGTCCTCCTCACGATCGACAACTATATTTTGCATTGCGCCGACAAGAGCCACTTCAATCGCAAGAGTATACTTTTCCGATGTACGAATCAATCTGGAAATAGGCCCGTGAATATTTTTTAACGCCCCATGTTCTTTCTGCTGCATAACCATTTTTACAGCTTTCGAAAAACCCTCGTATTCCCGCTCCATATCGGTGAGCATCTGCAAACGGTTTCTCATGGAGTCAAGCCGGTTTCGTGCCTGCCCATCAGATTCCCTGCATTCAAATACTTTTTTCTCACGCGATTTAATTTTTAATTCGAATCCTTTAATAGAATTCATAAGGGATTCGAGTTTATCTCTATTTTCGATAAGTTCCTTATTTAATTCGTCCGCTTTCTTTTGTTCCTGTGATAATTCCTCATTTTTTTTCGAAAGTTCGTCTTCCAATGTTTTTTTACGATTTTGAAGTTCATTCTTTGTAGACTCTGACAAAAGATGTACCTTCTCAAACTTAGCGGCTTCATCCAACTCCTGTTGTTTTTTTGCTTTTAACGCATCAATTTGTGTTTCAATATCGCCTGTAATCGCCGCTGCTTCCTGAACCTTCTGCATCGCTTTATTAAGAAGGCTTTCCGTTTCCTGTTCACTTTTTAATATTTCTTCGATTCTTGTTCTTCTGGCATCAATCTGCGCTTTTAAACCGCCTTCGCGTCCGGATTGATCGAAGATTTCGTTTTCTATCCGGCTGAGATTATCTAAATTATTTTTATGATTTGTTTTTAATACAGCAAGATCACTATCAATCGATGCGGACTGCGCTTCGATTTCATTCAGCTCCGTACGTATCCTTTCAATCTCCGCGTCCTTTTCATGCATAACCTCAGATAGCTCTTCTGTCTCTTGATATAACCGATCAAGTTCTTCTTTACTACTATCCAATTGACGAACTGCATTATCATAATCTGTTCTTGATTTAATAAGACCTGTTTTTAATTTATCGAGTGAATCAAGCCATGTCGAAACCTCTAGAACTCTTAACTCATCGCGCAAATTCAAAAACTTTTTAGCCGTTTCGGCCTGTTCTCGTAAAGGCTCAACCTGTGATTTTAAAGTTTCAATAATATCATTGACACGTACAAGGTTTTCATCACATGCAGCTAATTTTCTCTCGGATTCATCTCTTCGGTAACGATACTTTGTAATGCCGGCGGCCTCCTCAAAAATTTCGCGCCGCTCATCACTTTTAACCGACAAAATTTCATCAATTCTGCCTTGTCCTATAATAGAATATCCGTCTCGTCCCAAACCCGTATCCATAAAGAGTTCATGAATATCCCGAAGTCTGACCGATGTACGGTTTATAAAAAACTCACTTTCTCCAGAACGGTAATACCGACGTGTAATGGATACTTCTGTGTAATCGATATTTAGTATTCTTTCTGAATTATCAAAAACAAGAGACACTTCGGCAAAGCCCATCGGTCCTCTTTTGCCTGTTCCGCCGAAAATGACGTCCTCCATTTTTGCGCCTCTTAAGGTTTTGGTTGATTGTTCTCCCAAAACCCATCTTATCGCATCGGCAATATTCGATTTACCTGACCCATTCGGTCCGACAATCGAGGTCAGCCCTGCACCAAAATGAACAACCGTTTTGTCAGGAAACGACTTAAACCCCGAAAGTTCGAGCGATTTTAGATACACTTTCCGGCGCACCTCACGTTATCATAAAATAATGGCTGTAAAATCCATTAAAGCTAATTTTATCAATGATTGTCATTTAATGCAATAAAAACGACAGTTAAAAAAAAATAAGCGAGAAATTCCTTTCCCGCTTTTGCTCATAGATGAAACGATTTCTCCTTTTACCGAATAACAATAGCAAGCATTTTTGCAACGGAGTTTGATACGTTTGCTACCGAATGCACACTTCCGCCTCCGGTAAATACTGCATCTCCCGGTTTTAAGGTTTTCTTTACTCCGTTTTCAGTTACTGTTAATTCACCTTCAAGGATATAATAAAGTTCTGCATCGGGATTGTGCGGATGTTCCCCAATTGAAGTTCCCGGTTCAAAGTCCAAAACAGCGCACAAATTGCACTTTTCGAACAGTTCTTCTTTTTCAAATACATTTGTAAATCCTACTGTGCCGTTTCCGTTGCGGACGTTTTCCCGGACTAAACGATTCATTTCGTTTTTCATCTTGAACATTGTTATTCATCCTTTCCATTTCATATTTTAATTTTATTAAAAGCCTGAGTTATTATAATATTAAAATTGTAATACCATTGTTATGTCGGTCCAGATCGCGATCCTGCCGCAGTTCGTTACAAAGGTCTAAAGCTGACCTTGTATTACTGTCAAATATCGAGAAATTTTCGCCCGGAACAAACGAGCGAACCGTGCCTTTTTTTTGAAGCGAACCAAGATGTTTTCTTACTTCAACGCGAATGCGTCCGCCAGTGCCTGAAGAACCGAACCCATGTATTAATTTCATTGCTATTACCCGATTGGCTTTTGCCCGGCTGATTTCAAACGTTAGCCGTTTGATTGCCTGATCTACAGTCGGCATACCGTCCTCTAAATTGACCGTCCTGTACCGTTCTATCATTTTTCCGCTCCTTTAATAAATTCCAAAAACAAAGGAAGCATATCAGGCATTTGCTCTGTTTTTACTTCCGGATGCCATTGAACGCCCATTATCGGCAAATGTTGATGTTCAATTGCCTCGATCACACCGTCATCCGACTCAGCCGATACAATCATTCCGTCTGCTGCTTTTTTTACGGCTTGATGATGTGTGCTGTTTACGAGAATACTTTTTCCAAATAACTTGTAAAGCTTTGTTCCTTCCAAAACCGAAACTGGGTGCTTCGTTTCATCATGATATGTATGAAGTTGTCCAGGGAGATCCTGCCACAATGTTCCTCCAAGCGCAACATTTATGATTTGCATGCCCCGGCAAATTCCAAACACCGGCTTTTTTTGCTGAATAAACCGCTTTGCAAGGCATAGTTCCAATTCGTCCCGAGATGGGTCTAAATCTAAATTATCAAAAAGAAGCGGTTCTCTGAAAAGAGTCGGGTCGATATCTCCTCCTCCGGTTAATAGTAGCCCGGAAGCAAGATTTATAAGCGATTCTTCCGCAGTAAATGTGAGCAGCGGTTCCAAACCCGCTCTGCATAACATTTCGATATAGCGTTCGGAAATTCGATATTCCCTTGTGCCTTTCCGATTTATCTTTGTACCCGTTGTAACCAAAATAACAGAACGAATTGTCATACGCCTCCTTTTGAACAATCCAAAAAAAATACGGTAATGAAATGCAAAAAGTACCTAAAACGATATTTAGCTGTATCCTATTATACCATAAACGTAAAGCGTTTATGGTATAATGTCCAGCTTCGGCGGCTCCCGCAGAGCGGAGAGCCGAAGGGACGTAAAATCCGGTATAATGCGGTTATTATACCATTTTATTATTGCAAAACATTAAAAATCCGCAGCTGTTTCACTGCGGATTATCAAATCCTTAAGAAAATTATAATCTTCCAGCTTGTCGAAAAAGTATATTTAGGGGATTGTTAAGGGGTCGAAACCCCTTAATGTAAGATTAGTCCGCAGGCGGACAT
>JANZZB010000039.1 GCA_026419635.1 Clostridiales bacterium
GTTTCCCGATGCGATGATAGCAGACATCGCAGAGGTGGATGAGCTTGCCCTGCGCAGGGCGCGTAAGGTTTTGGGTATTGAGCCCGTGTACAAAATGGTCGATACCTGCGCCGCCGAGTTCGAGGCGGAAACGCCGTACTACTACTCGACCTTTGATGAAAAAAGTGAAGTGAAAGAGCCGTCCGGCAAAAAGAAAATCATGGTTCTAGGTTCCGGCCCGATTCGAATCGGGCAGGGTATCGAATTTGACTATTGTTCAGTACATTGTGTATGGGCGCTTCGCCGAAACGGTTATGAAGCGGTCATTGTAAATAATAACCCCGAAACGGTTTCCACCGATTTTGACACATCTGATCGACTATATTTTGAGCCTCTGACGCCGGAAGATGTAGAGGGAATTATCAAGGCGGAGAATCCGGATGCCGTTGTCGTGCAGTTCGGCGGACAAACGGCAATCAAGCTTTCAAAACATATGGAGCGGCTCGGATTAAAAATACTTGGCACTCCTGCATGGAGCATTGACGCTGCGGAAGATCGCGAAAAATTTGACAAGATTCTTGAGGAATGTCATATTCCGCGTCCGCAAGGTGGTACGGTGTTTACGGAAGAAGAAGCAATAAAAACTGCAAATTCACTTGGATATCCCGTTCTTGTGCGTCCGTCCTACGTCCTTGGCGGTCAGGGAATGGAAATCGCAAACAGCGACGAGGACATTGCGGAATTTATGCGGATAATAAACCGGACAAAGCAGGAAAATCCGGTGCTGGTTGACAAATACATGATGGGAAGAGAAATCGAGGTAGATGCCATCTGCGACGGTACGGATATTCTGATCCCGGGTGTTATGGAGCATCTGGAACGCGCGGGTGTCCATTCGGGAGACTCAATTTCCGTATATCCTTCCATATCACTTGAACAAAGACATATTGATACGATCGTGGAATATACCAAAAGACTGGCTATGTCCTTAAAGGTTGTAGGATTAGTAAACGTCCAGTTTGTGCTCTTTAACGATGCGATTTACGTTATCGAAGTCAATCCGCGTTCGTCTAGAACCGTACCGTATATTTCTAAAATTACCGGCGTACCGATGGTTGATCTTGCAACAAGATGCATGCTCGGGAAAAAGCTCCGCGACATGGAATACGGCGTCGGGCTTTACCCCACAAAAGAATATTATGCTGTCAAGGTACCTGTGTTCTCTTTCCAGAAACTCCACAATGTAGACACGCAATTGGGACCGGAAATGAAATCAACGGGAGAAGTCCTCGGTGTTTCCAAAAGATTCAGGACGGCGCTCTTAAAGGGACTTGTCGGTTCAGGACTTGCAATGAAAAAGAAGGGCGCAGTGTTAATCAGCGTAAAGGACTCAGACAAACAGGAAGTCATTCAGCTGGCTGACCGGTTCTTGCATCTTGGCTTTGATCTTTATGCAACGCCGGGTACGGCAAATGTCTTAAACAAGCATATGATTGCCTGTTCCTCTGTACGAGGATTGGATCAGCCTGAGCCGAATATGATGACGCTTCTTGAGAGCGGCAAGATCGACTACGTCATCAGCACTTCCCAAAAAGGAAGAAAGCCGGAACTGAACGCCGTAAAACTCCGCCGCAAAACGGTAGAACGCTCCATACCGTGCTTAACCGCAATTGATACTGCGTCAGCTCTTTTGCGGTGTCTTGAAGGCGATATCAAGGTGGAAAATTCAGAGATGGTCGACATTAACGAAGTCTAAAAGGATTTGAAAGTATGATCAAGGACTTTAGTGCGCAAATAAAAAAAATCTCGGCATTAAGCGATACAACTTTTGATTTTGAGCTATTTGTCGGAGAGACAGCCAAAGAAGCGGCACCTGGCCGGTTCGTCAGCATCAGCTGCGGGGATCAGCGCATTCTTCGCAGACCGATCAGTATTTGTGATGCGTCACCGTCCGAAGGAACAATCCGTATTATTTTTGAAATACGGGGTGAAGGAACAAAATGGCTTTCTGAACAAAAAGTTGGAGGCATATTAAAAGTGCTCGGACCGGTGGGTAACGGATTTAAACTTGGAGGTCTATGTGATCTGCCTGCGCTCTTTGTGGCAGGTGGTATCGGCACGCCTCCGATTTATTACGCCGCGAAGAATACACCGGGAAAAAACGATCTTGTAGCCGGGTTCCGAAATAAAAGCGCCGTTATTTTAGAAGAGGATATGCTACACATTGCAAATGCGGTCATGGTTTGTACCGATGACGGGTCCTACGGAATACACGGCTTGGTCACTACTGAAGTGGAAAAGCTTTTGTTAAAACAACAATATGGTGCAATTTTTGCCTGCGGACCCAGGGCTATGCTTAAGGCGACCGCGGAGCTTGCCGAACAATATCATATACCGTGTCAGGTATCACTGGAAGAACGCATGGGATGTTCGGTTGGGGCATGCCTGGTCTGTGCATGCGCTATCAAGGGCAAGGATGGCATGGAGTATAAACATGTCTGTAAGGACGGACCGGTATTTGATGCAAAGGATGTGCAGTTTTAATGAAACCTACAATGAATGTTGAATTTTGTGGTGTAGAGTTTAAGAATCCTGTGCTGACGGCGTCCGGTACTTTTGGTTTTGGACGGGAATATTCTTCGTTTTATGATTTATCCGAACTCGGCGGAATCTGCATTAAGGGGATTACGCCGAAGAAGCGGATTGGAAATCCTCCTCCGCGAATCGCGGAGACGCCGATGGGAATCTTAAACAGTGTTGGACTTCAAAATCCGGGAATTGACGCATTTATATCGGAAGAGCTGCCGTTTTTAAAGCAGTTTGACACCAGAGTCATTGCAAATATTTCCGGCAATACCGTCTCAGAATATTGCGAAATGGCGGAAAAGATTTCCGATTCTCAAGTTGATCTTATTGAAATGAATATCTCCTGCCCAAATGTAAAAGCGGGAGGAATGGCGTTTGGAACGTCTTCATCTATGGTTTTTGATGTCGTTTCCGAAACCAAAAAATACGCAAAGAAGCCTTTGGTTGTCAAACTATCACCGAATGTTACGGACATCACCGAAATTGCGGTTGCCGCTGAAAACGCAGGAGCATCCGGTTTGTCTTTGATTAATACTATTTTAGGAATGCGGATTGATATTAAAACAAAACGACCGATTCTCCACCAAAATACAGGAGGATTATCAGGACCGGCCGTCTTGCCGATTGCAATTCGCATGGTATATCAAGTAAAAAAGGCGGTTAAAATACCGTTAATTGGAATGGGCGGGATTAGCTGTGGCAACGACGCAGTCGAAATGATGCTAGCTGGAGCCTCACTCGTTTCGGTCGGAACAGCTTGTTTTTCAAACCCAATGGCACCGATTGAAGTGCGAGACGGAATTCAAAAATATTTAGAGGACTGCAAACGAAGCAGTGTGCACGATTTGTGCGGTGGATTAATAGAATATTGAGTATAAAAATGCCCCGAACAAACTTTGGTTGTTCGGGGACAATTCAATATTCCGATATTACTGCAATTAAGCACGTATACGGAATGCAGAACCATACTATAATAATTTTCGTTTATATTTCATTGTGTTTTATTTAGAAAGGAAAGGCTGTAAATATGACAAAAATCTATCTGGTAAGGCATGGTGAAGCGGAGGGAAACGCTTACCGAAGAAGTCACGGATGGTATGACAGTCTGCTGACTAAAAAAGCGCGGGAAAGGCAGCTTCCGGCTCTTCTGGACCGTTTTTCAAATATCAAAATTGACGCGGTCTATTCCAGCGATATATTAAGGGCCCATCAAACGGTTCAAGGTATCGCAGATGCCCATAACGTTGAATTAATCCCCGAACCCGGGTTACGCGAGCTCAATATGGGAGAATGGGAAGACTGTACCTGGGGAGAACTTCCGATAAAATACCCTACAGAAATGGACGCATGGCAGAGAAGACCTTGGGAAGTTAAAATACCAGGCGGAGAAACTTATAAGGAGGCAGAAAAGCGGGTTCGTGACACGATTCTCCGTATTGCCGAAAAACATAAAGGAGAAACGGTTGTTGCGGGAACACACGGAGCTGTGGCAAGAGCAATACTAAGCACTTCGCTGTATGGTTCGTTGGATTCCATGAACAAAATTACGTGGTGTGACAATACGGCAGTATCGTTATTGTTAGTGGAAGATGGGAACATTCGAATTGATTTTCTTAATGACAATTCTCACTTAAACTTAAATTGCAGTACACTGGAAAGTCAAAAATGGTGGAGAGACGGTGACGAGCCGACTGATTTTAATCTCTGGTTTCGGCCGGTAGATTTCGAAAAGGATATGGAGAAATTCCTTTATTACGGAAGGGAATTTTATTTGAGCGCTTACGGCCAAAACGCGGCATTTGTAGAAGAAGAATTCATTCTCGAAAGCAAACGAATGCAAAAGCAAAATGCCGGATCTGTCATGTTTGCCATGATGCGCGACAAAGTATACGGGCTTTTGCGGCTGGATACCGAAGCGCTGGAGGGTAGTGAATCCGGATTAATTAAAACAGTCATCGTAGCAAAAGAAGCAAGGGGAAAAGGTTATGCATCGCAGCTTTTAGGGGAAGCAATCAGTGTTTATCGCCGAATAGGGAAGAAGGCAATCGTTGTCAACGTAGCAGAGAAAAACGAGCAAGCCAGGAATTTTTACACAAAACATGGATTTATATCTTGCGGAGAGATCCCCGGGCATATTGTTATGAAAAAAGAGATTCAGGTAATCAATCCGCTTAGAACAAAGAATTAAATAATGTCCACTGAACAAATGCGATTTTAAAATCGCATTTGACAAAGTTGGGGTTTTGCCAATTTTGGGCGGCAAAACAGGTCCATTTTGCCGTTTAAGATACTTAAATATAAAAAAACGCTTAAGCATGTTAAATGCTTAAGCGTTTTAATTTACAATGTATCAGGCTTAAATTACTTAATTTCGACGGTTGCGCCAGCTTCAACAAGCTTTGCTTTAAGAGCTTCTGCATCGTCTTTGGAGATGTTCTCTTTGACAGCTTTCGGAGCAGCGTCAACGAGATCTTTTGCTTCTTTAAGTCCAAGACCAGTTGCTTCACGGACAACTTTGATAACATTGATTTTGCCAGCGCCGGCATTTGCTAATACAACGGTAAACTCGGTTTGCTCAGCAGGAGCAGCAGCTTCAGCTGCAGCAGCAGGAGCAGCAGCGACAGCGACAGGAGCCGCAGCGCTAACGCCAAATTCCTCTTCAAGAGCTTTTACGAGCTCAGAAAGCTCTAATACGGTTAATGCTTTTACGTCTTCAATAAGCTTTGTTACTTTTTCACTTGCCATGATAATGTAACCTCCATAATTCTTTTAATAATTTCTAATTTAAGGGTTATGCGTTTGCTTTTTTCTCAGCAATCGCGTTAAGTGCGACGACGAGTCCGCGAATATTTCCGTTTAAGACATTAACAAATCCGGAAATAGGTGCGTTCATGCCGCCAAGCACTTTTGCAATAAGGACTTCGCGGGGCGGCAGATCAGCAAGGGCTTTTACACCGTCAGCACTGATTACTTTGCCTTCGACAAAACCAGCTTTGATCTTAAATTTGTCTCCGCTCTTTTTTGCGTACGCGTTGAGGATTTTAGCAGGGGCGATCGCATCATTTTTCGAAATAGCCAGCGCGCTTGTTCCGTTTAAGAACGGAATTAAATCCTCAAATCCAACTTCCTTGCAAGCCAGGCTTGTAAGAGTGTTTTTGATAACCGCGTATTCTACTCCTGCGCTACGCATTTCGCGTCTGAGCTTTGTATCGGCTTCAACGGAAATCCCTTTGTAGTCAACGAGTACACCGGAACTTGCGGACTTTATTTTTTCCGCCAGCTCTTTTACTATTGCCTGCTTTTCTTCAAGAACTTTTGCGTTCGGCACAATTTTTCACCTCCGATATAAAAGAAAGTGCCCACCATTGTCCAATAAGACATGAGGGCACAATACATTCGTTATCTATTGCACACCTCGGCAGGATGGGCTAAACCCAGTTACGAGAAAAATCTCTCCTGCTGTCTTAGGAATGATTGGTTATAATATATCATTCTAAAAATGATCTGTCAAGCGGCAGAAACTTAATCTGAAAGTTTTGCCGGATTGATTTTAATGCCGGGGCCCATCGTAGAAGCGATGACGCATGAACGGATATATTGGCCTTTTGCTGCTGCCGGCTTTGCTTTTATAATGGCTCCCAGAAGCGCTCCGAAGTTATCGGAAAGTTTTCCGGAACCAAAAGAAATTTTTCCTAAAGGACAGTGAATGATGTTGGTTTTGTCAAGACGATATTCAATACGTCCGGCTTTCGAGTCTTTAATAGCCTTTGCGACATCCATTGATACCGTTCCGGCTTTCGGGTTTGGCATAAGGCCCTTCGGACCTAATACTTTACCCAGACGACCGACAACACCCATCATATCGGGGGTTGCGATAACAACATCGTAATCAAAGAAGTTTTCATTCTGGATTCTTGCGACCATGTCTTCAGCTCCGACATAATCCGCTCCGGCGGCTTCCGCTTCTTTCGCTTTGTCACCCTTTGCAAAAACCAAAACACGTACCTTTTTACCAGTACCGTGGGGCAGGACAATGGCACCCCTGACCTGCTGATCGGCGTGACGGGAATCGACGCCTAAACGTACATGAACCTCAACAGTTTCGTCAAACTTTGCTTTTGAGGTTTTTATAACGTTGTCAAGCGCTTCTGCCGGATCGTACAATTTTGTACGGTCTATCAGCTTTGCGCTCTCAATATAATTCTTTCCTCTGCGCACTTTTCATCCTCCTCTAAGTGGTTAAATCCGGAGCTTTGCTCCTCCCACCATTCAAAACCGGTGCTTCGGTCTGAAACAATCAATCTGTAATAAAATTATTCTTCAACGGTAATGCCCATGCTTCTAGCAGTTCCCGCGATCATGCTCATCGCGGATTCAATGTTAGCAGCGTTTAAATCAGGCATTTTCGTCTCTGCAATCTTTTTAACATCTTCACGGCTGATCTTTGCGACTTTAACCTTGTTCGGGGTTCCGGACGCGGTTTCAATTTTGCAAGCCTTTTTGATCAGAACTGCTGCCGGGGGGGTTTTTGTAATAAAGCTGAAGGAACGATCGGCATATACGGTTATAACAACCGGAATAATAAGGCCGATATCATTTTTTGTGCGCTCATTGAACTCCTTGGTAAATGCCATAATATTAACGCCGTGCTGACCGAGAGCCGGTCCAACAGGCGGCGCCGGAGTGGCTTTACCTGCAGGAATCTGAAGCTTGATAAATCCTACTACTTTTTGTGCCACTTGTGTTGCACCTCCTTAAGAAAAATGTGGTAATTGGCGGAACGCTTACGCGCCCTCCCACCGAGAAAAGCATCTGACCGCGTTTGCGGAAGAATGCTTTGCCGCATGAAAAATTTCATGCAGCCAAATAAAGCCCGTAAGGCCTTATAAGTGAGGTTAACTAATTGGTTCGACCTGGTCCAGCTCCAGCTCTACAGGGGTTTCGCGGCCAAACATAGACACAACAATACTGACTTTGTTCTTGTCCAGCTGAATATCTTCAACAAGGCCGATAAAGCCATCCAGAGGCCCGTCGCAGACCTTTACATTGTCTCCAACCGAGTATTGCAAGGAAATTTCGCGCTTTTCAACACCAAGGGCGTCCACTTCGGCATCCGTTAACGGAACAGGCTTTGAGGATGGGCCGACAAAACCAGTGACACCTCTGGTATTTCGAACGACATGCCAACTTTCGTCCGTCATGACCATCTTCAAAAGGACATAACCCGGAAAAAGCTTTCGTTCGACCTCTTTACGCGAATTATCCTTTATTTCGACAACTGTTTCCATTGGAACCTTGACCGTATGGATCAAGTCGTGAAGTTTGCGGTTTTCAACTGCTTTTTCAATTGTCGCGGCTACTTTGTTTTCGTAGCCAGAATACGTATGAATGACATACCACTTGGCGTTGTCGGACATGAAGACTCTCCTTAAATCAATATCAGCCTATTGTGCTGATCAGGATATCTCTGCCATAAGCAAAAATAAAATCAATGATCCAGATAAATACACCAACGGACAATACAGCGCCGATAACGACAAGAGTATTGTTTGCTACTTGCTTTCTTGATGCCCAAACAATCTTTTTTATTTCAGCTTTGAGCTCACGGAACCACTTTTTTATGCCTTCTAAAAAACTGCGTCTCGGCTTTTTGGAAGCCGATGCGGAAACCGCTTTTTTTTCTTCAGACATGAAGCTGCACCCTTCCTTTCAAATACTCTTACTTGCTTTCTCTGTGCAAGGTGTGCTTTTTGCAGAAGCGGCAGTACTTGTTCATTTCAAGACGGTCGGGATCATTCTTTTTGTTTTTTACGGTATCGTAGTTTCTTTGTTTGCATTCTGTGCACGAAAGTGTAATCTTAACGCGCATATCGGCACCTCCTTTAATATTTTGCCTCCCTTTGCAGGGTAATTGCCCGCAAATTTTTACGGAACAAAAAACAGGGTCTAATGCGAAACCCTGCATAGGTAAAGTTAATATATCAAAAAAATGCAAAAAGGTCAAGTGGGAATATCAAAACTGTGATTAAAAACAGTTTTATGATGTAGAAATTTAGATTTTATTTTCAAAATGCTTTTTTGTATATATAATATTGTTAAAAAAAGAGCGCGATAAAGGATGAGAATATATTGAAAATTATGGGGATTGATCTTGGCGAACGGAGAACGGGAATTGCGTTTTCAGACCAAACTGCAACGTTATCCGGTGAAGCGTTTGTTTTGGAAGAATATAATATGGAACGTTTAGCACAAAAAATATATGAGGAAGCGATAAGCAGAAACGTATCGGAAATCGTTTTGGGATGCCCTAAAAACATGAATGCGACAGAAGGGGAAAAGGCCAAAAAAAGCATAGCCTTTGCCGAAACACTCCGCAATCTGACCGGTTTACCGGTTGTTTTATGGGATGAACGGCTTACTACGGTAGATGCGCATCGAATTTTACATGCGTCAGGAAAAAAAGAAAAGAAGTACAGAAAAGTAATTGATGCGGTCGCAGCTTCTATTATTCTTCAGAATTATCTTGATTTTAAGAATCGGTAGGTTTATTTTTTTGTTTTTTGAAAAACAATTCTTTTAGTCCTGTGTATAAAAGCAGAATGCCGAATAACCGGCGGAGCAGGGAAGTATCAATTGAATTTGCAAGCATTGCAGAAAAAATAGATGTAATAATGCCGGCACCGATGGAATAGAGTGCCGGTTTTACTTTTACAAAATGATTTTTAATATGAGAGTAAAGGGAAGCAGGTGCGCACGCAATAAAATAAAGCAGGTTAATTCCCTGTGCTTCACGTTGTGCTATAGATGTAAAAAAGGCGATATAAAGCATCAGAAGGGTACCTCCTCCGATGCCAAATCCGCTTAATATACCAGTCAGCAATCCGACAAGTATGGCGTATATTTGGCTCATATCAAAAGTACCGCCCGAATTCCGCCATAAATGAGAAGAGCCCCGAAGGCTCTGCGGAGTAATGATGTAGGTACGCGTTTAAAAAGAAAACCTGCCAGAATGCCGCCAAAAAAGCCGCCGATCAGATATGGATAAGCATAATTAAAATTAATTCCGCCGTTTAATGAGTAAACAAATACGGAAGAAATACACATTGGAAGCACAACAAAAACTGAAGTTGCAAATGCTTCCTGTTCCGATATTTTAATCCATCGGATAAAAAGGGGTACCAAGAAAAGCCCGCCGCCCGCTCCGAAAAAACCATTTGCAAGACCTGCAAGTGCTCCTGTAACGGCATATTTTTTTGAGTCAGAGATTTGAAACATGATGACGGTTCCTTTCGACTGGCAAACAAAAACTGTTTTATAACATAAATATGAAATAAAAATTTAGATAAAAAAATACAGCTTGTTGAAGAAAGTATATTTAGGGGACTTACGGGGTCGAAACCCCTTAATGTAAGATTAGTCCGCAGGCGGACATGCGCCGCCGAAGGACACACTGGACAAAACCGAAGGGTTTGTCCGTACCTGGGGAAGCATCGAGGGGGAACTGGGTTCCCTCTCGAAAGGCTGTCGATTTTATCGACAGCCTCAAAGAATAGAAACATTGTTTCTATTCTTGCAAAAAAATCCAAGTTTCATACAAGTGGTTGTTTATTAAACGGTATCAAAATTATTTTTTATATCTTTTTAAAGTATCGGCCATAGTGTCAGCCAGAAGGGACGCGGAATAAACCGCTTCTTCCAACGTATTCCCGCTGGTTCCTATTTCGATTAATGTTGCACAGGGCCGGACATTTTGATTAAACCGCTCGGATCTTAAATTGATCGGCCTCATTAGAGTAGGGTATTTTTTTAATAAATCCCGTTGGAGCGTTACATCAAACGCCAAGTTTTGGCGCCAGTCTTTATGTGAGAGACCTCCCTCGTCTGTTCCGCAGACCAACATAATTTGGGCGGCTTTTTTTCCATTGATTGTTGTTTCTGTTTTGTATTTTATTCCGGTCGACGAAATCATTGCGTCGCGATGGAGGTCAATAACGACTTTAATAGACGGATATTTTTTTAATTGTTCGCTTATCGCTTTCATAGAGCGTGTATAGGAGCCTGTATAAGATGGGTAATCAAAATACCCGTCTTCATAATGGATGGTTTTAATGCCTTTTTTGTTCAGGATTTTTTCTATTTCATCACCGACCCGTACGACACTGTATCGTTTGTCAAGCGTCCTGTCATTATCGTCGGGAGTATAGGTATCCTGCCCATTTGGGGAATAAGCTTCGCTTGTGTGCGTATGGTAAATTAATACTTGCGGACCTTTATCAGATAAAGTGAGAGAAGGACCGGTTCTTAACAGTGCATCTATATCAGGATTATAGCCGGTCTCATTTTTCATAGTAATGATTTTACTATCTGTTGAATCGTCCGATTTGATAGTAATGCCGGTAATCGGATGGCGCTGCTGCATTAGCTGAAGGTCGCTTGTTGTCACGGAGCTTTCACTAATCTCTAATGGCAAAGAGCTTTCGTGTTCTGCAGAATCATCAATTGAATTCTCGCTTTCGTTCTCTTTTAAATAAGGAAGTCCGTCGGGCGTGTCCAATTTTACGCTTGACGCGTTATACAGGGTTTCAAGCTTTTTATCCGCACTTAAAGGATTCTTTTCTTGTTGATTTATTACATAAACAGATAAAAAAAACAAAAGAGATGCAGCAAACAAAAAAAGTTGGAGACGAAATTTAAGCGTTCCTGGTTTTTTATAAACCCTTCTTTTTTTCATCATTCGGTAAAGCTCCCTTTCGCAGTATCAAAAGCTAAATCATTAGCTTCGTGCACGTTTCCGAAGCCTAAGGTGAGGGAAGCACTGGAAACGAAATATACAGAATAGCTATAAAAATAGACGTATCTGTATTTATATATACTGCGGGGAAGAGTCCGCTATGACAAAAATAACTCGATATCAGACATGGAAAGATTGTCCTGCAGAGCAAAGTCAATGCCATAACCGATGATTTTGGCCGTTTCTGAAATATGCCGGTCAATTTCCTTTGGAGTAACAATTGGATTTTCTTCGTTTTTCAAAAGTTCGTCAGGCGAGATATTTTTAATTCCTGCAGATTCGGCAATGTCCAGCGCAAGCGTAACCGCATCCACGACGGTTGGAACACCCATTGCAATAACCGGTACGCCTAATGAATCTTTGGTCAGCTCAAAACGAGTATTACCAACGCCGGAACCGGGTGCGATTCCCGTATTGCTGATCTGTACTGTGTTGCATAAGCGGTTGAGCCGGCGGGATGCAAGTGCATCAATTGCAATAACCAGAGAC
>JANZZB010000040.1 GCA_026419635.1 Clostridiales bacterium
GTGCCATACGGAACAAGATCAAAAACAACGGTAATTAAATATGCGAAACAGGATATTGCCTTTTTGAGGACTTTTGATATTAAGGCGATTGTAGTGGCATGCGGAACAATCAGCGCCGCAGCTTTAGAGTTGATTTCGGGTGAATATGATATACCGATCATCGGCGTTGTCCGAAGCGCGTCACAAAAGGCGGCAGCGCTTACCAAAAATAAAAAAATCGGTGTGATTGCAACTCAGGGAACCATCGCAAGCGGTGCCTACAAACGTGTTATCGGAGAATATCTGAAAGATGCCGAGACGATTGAAAAAGCCTGTCCGCTACTCGTTCCTCTGGTGGAAAACGGACGTTTCAGCAAAGGCGATACAGTAATAGAAACGGTAGTCCGGGAATATCTTGAACCGGTAAAAGAGCAGGGGGTTGACACGCTTTTGCTCGGGTGTACCCATTATCCTCTGTTACATACAGTCATTTCTGATTTTATGGGGCCGAATGTATCGCTTGTTGACGCGGGTGCGGAATCGGCAGAATATACTCGCGCGGTCTTAAAAATGACTGAAAAACAAGCTCCAAGAAATCGAAAGGGATCGATAAAATATTATGTGTCTGATAGCCCTGAAAGCTTTTCAAATTATGCATCCCTGTTTTTAGGAAGCACCTGCATACAGGATGCGGGCCATGTCGATATCGAAAAATTTTAATTGAGGTTTTCATATGAAAAAAGACGTAATCATTTCCATATCGGGACATCAGTTTTTTGAAAATACCAGTGGAGATGTAATCGAATTTGTTACCGATGGACGGTATTATAAAAAAGATGATAAATACTATATAACATATAAAGAAAGCGAACTTACCGGATTATCGGGGCTGACAACATTAAAAATTGAGCCGCAAAAGGTGACATTGATGCATTCAAAGCCAAATGCGACACAATTAATTTTTGAAAAAGGGCGAAGGCATATTTCGCTTTATGAAACCGGACAGGGAGCCCTTACAGTTGCCGTCAGCACAAACAGTATTGAAAATGATTTAATTGATTCTGGCGGTAGTCTGAAAGTCCAGTATTCTATAGAAGTAAACCATGCCATTGCAGGGATCAATACCTTTACCATCTCGGTCAAAGAAGCGCAGAATCAGGGGTTTAAACTGAAAAATTAAGGTTTGCGATACGGAGAGTGAATAATTTGAACTATATGCAAGAGGCGGCAAAACAGATAGAAGAAATCATTCTTTCGGCTTACACGAAAGCTGTAGAGTGCGGAGCGCTTCCTTCGGCTTCCTTTAAATCTGTAACGGTTGAGACGCCAAAAGACCAGGCAAACGGTGATTTTTCTTCCACTTTTGCAATGCAAGCGGCGAAAATGTTAAAAATGCCGCCACGTAAAATTGCGGAAGAACTTATAAAGCATATGGATAAGACGGTTTTGGACGGATCATTTTTTTCTTTGCCGGAAGTAGCCGGCGCTGGATTTATTAATTTCAGGTTAAACGGTTCATGGGATGAAAAAGTCATCCGCACCATTTTTTCAGAGGGCAATAATTACGGATATACAAAAACGGACAAGCCTGAAAGAATCATGGTCGAATTTGTATCGGCAAATCCGACAGGACCCATGCACATGGGCAACGCCCGCGGCGGTGTGCTTGGAGACTGCATTGCAGAGGTGTTAAAACGAGCAGGGAATGAGGTTACAAGGGAGTTTCTTGTAAATGATGCGGGAAATCAAGTTTCGCTTTTTGCACGTTCATTGGAAGCAAGATACATCCAATATATAAAAGGCGAAGACGCATGTGAGTTTCCTGACGAAGGGTATCACGGGGACGATATTAAAGAGCTTGCAGCCGCTTTTTACGAAAAGGTTTCAGATACTTACCTTCAGAAAACGGAAGAGGAGCGCAGAAGCGCGCTGACAGAATTCGGTCTCAAGAACAATATAAATCGTATGAAGGAAGACTTGGGGCGCTACCGGATTTCCTATGACCGTTGGTTTTTTGAAACGGAACTTCATGATTCCGGATACGTCAAAGAAACAATGGAACTTCTGAAAAAACGCGGCGTCACATATGAAAAGGACGGCGCTCTTTGGCTTCGCAGTACCGATTTTGGCTGCGAGAAGGATGACGTGCTGATTCGGGACAATGGCATTTATACCTATTTTGCCGCTGATATCGCTTACCACCGGAATAAATTTGAAGAACGCAAATTTGACCGGGTCATTAATGTATGGGGTGCAGACCATCACGGACATGTCAAGAGACTGAAAGGTGCTTTGGACGCTTTGGGCTTAAACGGGACAGAGCGCCTTGAAATCGTATTGATGCAGCTTGTACGCCTGATGCGCGACGGTGAAATTGTGCGTATGTCAAAGCGTACCGGGAAAGCCATCTCGCTGACGGACCTTTTAGATGAGATACCAGTTGACGCAGCACGGTTTTTCTTTAATTCCCGCGCATCTGATACGCATCTGGAATTTGATCTTTCGCTTGCCGTTCGGGAAGATAGCGATAACCCGGTTTATTATGTTCAGTATGCTCATGCCAGAATTATGAGCATTTTAAGAAATCTGGAATCGGATGGGATACATGTTCCGGAAGTAAAAAGTGCAGATCTTTCTAAGCTAAGTTCTTTAGAGGAGCGCTTGCTTATTAAAGCAATAGCGGCACTTCCGGAAGAAATCCGACTAGCGGCCCAATACAGAGAACCTTCCAGATTAAATAGATACGCGTCGGAAGTTGCAACCGCGTTCCACAGATTTTACACCGCCTGCCGCATTAAGGATGCCGAAGGCGATGAAGTGAGGAATTCCAGAATACTACTGTGCTTGGCTACGGCAAAGGTGATTGAGAATACGCTTTCGATCATTGGTGTTACGGCTCCAGAACGGATGTAGCACATACAAACAATGCCCGGAAACGGGCGGGAGGAAATCATTTTGAAAAAACGCATTTTGGCTTTGGTTTTTACGATTTGCCTCATTCTTTCCATGATGGTTTTACCTGCATTCGCTACCAGCAAAGAAGAGCAGGAATATCAGAATCTAAACAATATTGCGGAACTTATCAAGGATTTTGGTTTAAAGTCCTCTGACGAAGATGATCCCCTAAAAAACATGATACTCAAAATGCTGGAAGATGACCCGGATGCTTTTTATAAACTTGCTAACGAAATGCTTGGATCATATGATTCTCATTCTATGTATATCAAAGCGGATGAGTACCAAAAGGCATTTCCGCAGAATTTAGGCGGTTATGTTGGTATCGGTGTAACAATCAGTACGGAAAGCGGTGCACGTAAAATAACCTATGTTACGCCTCAAAGCCCGGCCGATCAGGCGGGGATAAAGGCGGGAGATGTTGTAAAGGCCATCGATGGACAGAGTCTCACTGGGCTTACAACCGAGGAGATTACTGGCAGAATTCGGGGGAGCGAAGGTTCTCCGGTTACTTTGATGATTAACAGAAATGGAAAAAATCTCTCCTTTACAATGAAACGTAAACAGATCAACAGGCCGAATTTTGAAAATTACTCGGTTGAGCCCGGAATTGAATACATGAGACTCGCAATGTTTAATGGTACCGACACATTAAATCGTTTTAATCAGGCATACAGCGAGCTTGCTAAAAAAGGAACGAAAGTCTTGATACTGGACCTCAGGGGAAATCCGGGCGGGCTTGTCAGTATGGCAGAAGAAATAATCAATGATTTTGTTCCCGATAAGGATGTAAAATTATTTGCGGCAATCAATCGGCGGGCAAAAAATGGGTTATATGTTTATAGCTCCAGTGGAACGGGCATCAAACTAAACAATATTTATATACTGGTTGACAAAAATAGCGCGAGCGCTTCTGAGATTACGGCTGGATCTTTGAGAGACCTTGGCTACGCGAAGCTGATCGGAACGAATACATACGGAAAATCAACAGGTCAGATCCATTTGGGACTTACAAACGGAGATACCGTCGTAATAACAACACAGCAGCATATTCTGCCGAAGGGTAAAGCGTTTGAGGGCGTCGGGCTAACTCCAGACTATGTTGTAAAAAATTACGAAGAAAATTATCCGATCCCTAAAGATTTTGCAAAGCTCCTGTCAGACCGCGGCATATATTTGACCCATTGTTCTGACCGCACGCTTGCTATTGAACAAAGACTGAAGCTTTTAGGTTATTTTAATGAAACCCCGGATAAAAATTTTAATCAAGCAACGCTTACCGCGGTGAACGCATTCCGAAAAGCGAATAAACTGTCTGTGGACTCTTATTGTTCTGTTTACACAATAAAGCTGCTTGGACAAAAAATAACGGAGCTTTCCAAAACAAAAGTAACGGTCGACGCGCAATTCGAAAAAGCTCTTGAGCTTGCCAGGCAGGATGCAAAAGGAGAATTGCACTATACGGTTGATAAAGACGGTAAATTCACAAACAAATAGACACAGTGAATCTTTCAATAATATCTTGTGTAACTAAAAAACCGCAGCCAAATGCTGCGGTTTGAGGCTGTCGATAAAGTCGACAGCCTTTCGAGAGGGAATTGGGTTCCCCCTCGATCTTCCCCAGGTGCGGACAAAATCGAAGATTTTGTCCAGTGTGTCCTCCGGCGGCGCATGTCCGCCTGCGGACTAATCTAACATTAAGGGGTTTGACCCCGTAAGTCCCCTTAATATACTTTTTCGACAAGCTGAAACCGCAGCCAAATGCTGCGGTTTTTTTAAGTTTTTCGTTTTTATAATTTATCGAATAAGTTTATAGTGGTTATCTCAAAATAGGAAATATAAATTAAAAAAACAGAACAATGAAAAATTTGTCAAAAAAACTTGCTTCTTCCATCATCCTGCGTTAGTATAAATATAAAAGAACAGGGGAGCTGGATATTCTGGCTGAGAGGAAAGCGAAAGCTTTCGACCCTTGAACCTGATACGGGTAATTCCGGCGTAGGGAATGTTTTCTTGTATTAAATCGCCGGTAATGGAAATTACCGGTGTTTTATTGTTTTGGAGGGAATCATAGTGGCAGTTTGCAATGTAAGCTTGCAGGTCGTTCCGAGAGGTACAGATGATATTTATGCAACGGTCGACAAAGTAATCGAGTATATTATAGCTTCAGGTGTAAAATATGTTGTCGGTCCGATGGAAACTACAATGGAGGGAGAATTGCCGCAGCTTCTGGAGATTGTAGAAAAAGCGCAGGAAATTTGCGTTGAAGCAGGCGCGGATCGGATTATATCCGTCGTAAAAATTGATTATTCCCCTAAAGGTGTGACAATGGATGAAAAAATCGCAAAATATCGGTAAATTAACACCGGCCTTTGCTGTTCTTTTGTTTCTTATATTTTGGGAATGTCTATGCAGGATTCTGAAACTGCAAAATTATGTTCTCCCGGCTCCCAGCCGGATATTTACGGTTTTGTGGGAAAAACGTGTCCTTCTGACGATGCACACTTCGTATACGCTTTACGAGGCAGTTATCGGATTATTTTTGTCTTGTGTTTTTGGAGTTTTAGCGGCTTTGGTGATGTATCGTTTTCGAATGGTTGAAAGAGCGTTATCGCCATTAATCGTAATATCCCAAACTGTTCCGATCATTGCCCTTGCTCCTTTGGTTATGGTATGGTTCGGAATTGGAATCGGGCCGAAGATCGGGATTGTGGTATTAGTATGTTTTTTTCCGATTGCCGTCAGTACCCTATCCGGGTTTAAATCGACGGATCCTGCAATGATCCATTTGCTTCGGACAATGGGAGCGAAAAGCGGGAGGATTTTTATTGATGTAAGCTTGCCGTCGGCAGCACCCCAGATTTTTACCGGAGTTCGTATGGCGGCGACATACAGCGTTATGGGAGCCGTTATTGGAGAATGGCTCGGCGCAAAATCAGGACTCGGTATTTTTATGACACGCGCAATCAGCTCACACAGAGCAGATATGCTATTTGCTTCGGTTTTTATAGTTGTTCTGATAAGTTTAATATTATATGGAATAACAGTAACAATGGAACAAATTTTTCTTCCATGGAAGAAGATAAAAAGCAGTATTTAGAGGAAGGAAATCTTAAAATGAAAAAAATAATTGCACTGATTCTCTCATTATGCCTTTTGGTGACATTACTTTCATCCTGTGCAGGGAAAGAGAAAAAGCCAAAAGAATTAAAAAAGATGACAATTACCCTGGACTGGACGCCGAATACGAACCATACGGGTGTTTATGTTGCGCTCGATCAGGGCTATTTTAAAGACGAAGGAATCGATGCGGAAATTATCCAACCGGGACAGTCTACAGCCGATGCGCTAGTTGCGTCCGGACAATGCCAGCTTGGATTTTCCTATCAGGAAAGTGTGACAATGTCAGCGGTCCAAAATATTCCTTTGGTTTCTTTGGCGGCGGTTATTCAGCATAACACATCCGCATTAGCTTCCCCCGCACATAAAAATATAAAAACGCCAAAAGATTTTGAAGGGAAAACTTACGCCGGTTGGGGAACAGAGACAGAAGAGCTTGTAATCAAAACAATTATGAAGAATGCCGGGGCCGATTTCTCAAAGGTAAAAGTTGTTACAACCGGAACATCCGATTTCTTTACAACTACAGAGCGGGATGCCGACTTTCAATGGGTCTATTATGCATGGGACGGGATTGCGGCAGAGCAAACCGGGAAGCCTGTAAACTTTATCTTTATTAAGGATCAGGACAAAAACCTGGATTATTATACACCGGTGATTGTAACGAATCGCGATATGATTAAAAATCAGCCCGACTTAATCCGCAGCGCAATGAAAGCGATTGCAAAAGGATATGAATATTCGATTAAAAATCCGGATAAAGCTGCTGATATTCTGTTAAAGCAAGTGCCGGAACTGGATTCGAAACTGGTCAAAGCGAGCCAGGAGTGGTTGTCTCCGAGATACCAGGATGATGCCGGACGTTGGGGTGAACAAAAAACTGAAGTTTGGGACCGGTATTCAAAATGGTTGCTTGACAATGGAGTTATAACAAAAATGCCGTCTGCCGATACAATGTATACAAACGATTTCCTTCCCAAATAGAGTAAGATATTCATTTAAGGTAAAGGAGTCGGCTTTATGCTCCTAATTGATGGCCTTTGTAAAACGTATGAAAATTACGGAAATAGCGGGCGGCTTGAAGTGCTTGACCACATCGACATGAAAGCAGAAACCGGGGAATTTGTTTCCATTATCGGTCCATCCGGATGCGGCAAAAGCACAATCTTCAATTTGCTTTGCGGTATTGAAGAAAAAAGCGAGGGCATAGTTACAATTGACGGATGTCCAGCTAAGCCAGCGTCATTTTCATATATGCAGCAAAGAGATTTGTTAATGGATTGGAAGCGCATATGGGAAAACATTTCGCTTCCATTAAAACTTCGCGGCGTTTCAAAAAAAGATGCAAAAAAAATAATAGAAAAACAAAGTGAACTCTACGGATTATCGGGATTTGAAAATGCTTGGCCGATAGAACTTTCCGGTGGAATGAGACAAAGGGCCGCATTTTTTAGAACAATGTTATCAGAAGGGAATATTATGCTTCTGGATGAGCCGTTTGCATCTATTGACGCTTTAAATCGTGAACGGCTTCAGGAATGGCTAATGGATGTGTTATCCCGCGAGAAAAGGACGGTGTTGCTCGTTACGCATTCTGTCGACGAAGCGATATTTTTATCCGACAGGGTTTATGTTTTGACGGAACGTCCCGCTAAAGTAAAGTGTTGTTTTGATATCTCATTTGACCGGCCGCGAAAACGTGAACTGTTAACGGCTCCTGAATTTAACGAACTCAAAGCCGCTCTGCTTTCTAATCTTACTTAAAATTTTTTATATAAATAAAACTCCTTACCTATGCTTGTAAGGAGTTTTATTTATAGTTGATTATGTTTATGATAAATATGATATGATAAGGATGCAAATGGAGGTGCAAAATGGAAGTACATGAATATTTTATGGCAAAAGCACTGGAACTTGCAAAAAAAGCATATCAGATCGGGGAAGTGCCGGTTGGCTGTGTGATCATTCGAGACGGTAAAATAATAGGCCAAGGATATAACCGCAGAGAAAGTCAAAAAAATGCTCTTCTTCACGCGGAGATAGAAGCAATCAATGAAGCTTGCACGAACGCAGGGAGCTGGAGACTGTCGGGCTGCGCAATTTATGTAACATTGGAACCATGCCCGATGTGTGCGGGCGCGATCATCAACGCTCGGATCGGACAAGTTTTTTTCGGTTCAAGAGATAAAAACTTTGGAGCCTGCGGCGGTGTTCTTAATCTTTTTGAGGAAAATTTTCACCATAAGCCGGCGATCATCGGAGGTATTTTGGAAACGGAGTGTACTGGCTTAATAAAAGACTTTTTTGCAAATATTAGGAAAAGTGAGGGGTAAAAAATCAGTTATAAGCTAAATTTGATGATTATTTAATACTTTCTTAATATATTTGATGCACTTTATTAATAATCATCATTTATTATAAGAGTATAAAATTAATCATCTTCTTACTCCCCTCCTATAAATAAAAGTAATGAAAGACGGTCGGTCGGGCCGTCTTTCATTTTTTAAACTCCCGAAACAGGTCCCAGGGCAATCTATTGGCAAATGCGATTCGAAAATCGCATTTGTTCAGTGGACATTATATAATTTTTAAAAAAATGAAAGCTAATTAATGCTAACAATCAAAAATATGGTATAATAACCCAAAGCGGTTATTATACCGGATTTTATGTCCCGTCGGCTCTCCGCTCTGCGGAAACTGCCGAAGTTGGACATCATACCATAAACGCAAAGTGCTTATGGTATAATGAAGCAAATTTATGGTAAAATATCAAATTATATGAAGAAAAGAGTGATATCGCTATGGAGTTTTCTGAATTAATTATAAAACGGGAGAGTTGCCGTGATTACTGTGATAAAAAAGTTCCGCGGGAAAAGCTGGTTGCGTTAATTGACGCTGCACGTTTATCACCGTCAGCCTGCAACAGCCAACCATGGCGTTTTATCGTTGTGGATGATTCGGATAAAACAGAAAAATTAAAAGAATATTTGTACGATGAAAAGTCTGGGACGAATCGACACGCTTTTCAGGTTCCCGCTTTTATCGTAGAAATTGAGACACATGCAAAACTGAAGCAGAGAGCAGAAGAACTGTACGGAACTCAGCATTATGCCCAGATGGATATCGGTTCCGTAACGGCATACCTAACCCTTAAGGCGGCTGATATGGGGCTTTCAACTTGTATTATGGGTGTATTTGATGAGGAAAAAGTGAAAAAGTTATTATCAATACCAGATGAGCTAAAAATTCGTCTTATAATAGCAGTAGGCTATTCAAAGACTCCCGATATTCATCCTAAAAAGAGAAAAAATCTGGAAGACATAGTTAGCTACAATCAATTTTAATAAAAACAAAGGGAGGGCGGAATGAACCGCCCTCTTTGATTTATATTACAGCAAAGAGCATGCGTGTCTATATTTGCCGGATGATTAGCAAACAAAAAGGTCCCTCCCTTAATTTTAGGGGTGGACCTTCGCTATAGAAACCTTTGAGAAGTTGAATTTTTTATAGAGTATATTTTAAGTACGCTTTCAGGTCGGTAGTAATAATACGGTTTCTTTTAAGATTTCCATAGGCATCTCCACGATATTCAATAAGAATCCCATTTTCCATACGAAACTGCGGCTCAGGATATTTATAGCCGCAGAGATCATCATAAGCTATTTGGGTGTATAGCGTCATTTTGCGTGTTCCTCCGTTCTTGAATCATTTGATGAAGGCATTCAATTGCATCGGAAAGCCCTCCTATTTGATCAATTAGACCGAGACTAACCGCTTCATCCCCATAAATAACTGTTCCGACATCACTGACAAGTTGTCCTGTTTTTAGCATCAAATCACGAAATTTTTGCGCACCGATATTGGAATTTGCCGTCACAAAGTCGATGATACGTTCCTGTATTTTTTCAAAATAGGTAAATGTCTGAGGCACGCCAATGACGACTCCATTTAACCGTACAGGATGAATCGTCATGGAAGCGGTCGGAGCAATGAAAGAACGCATGGCCGAGACCGCAAGAGGAACGCCGATAGAATGGCCCCCGCCCAAAACAAGTGAAACCGTCGGAGTTTTCATACCTGCAATGAGTTCTGCTATTGCAAGACCAGCTTCGACATCGCCTCCCATTGTATTTAGAAGGATTAATAGTCCGTCAATCTCATCGCTTTCTTCAATGGCGGCAAGCTGCGGCATGACATGTTCATATTTCGTCGTTTTATTTTGGGGAGGAAGAATAACGTGCCCTTCGATCTGCCCTACAATTGTAATACAATGAAGCGATCCTCGGGAATTTTTCGTTGTGATGGAAGAAAAATTGTTAATTGTTTCTTCCGGCATTTGAATTTCGTCGAGGTTTTTTTCATTTTCACTGCTCAATTAACTGTCACCACATTTCGCTTTTCTAACGTCCTTTTATTTTGCACAATAAAATACATTTGATACTTAAAGAAAACGACTTGTTAAAAAAATGAGTTTTTATATTCTAATAAAAATATGCACATTTTTTACTAAACATAAGTAAAAAGTGTTGTATTTCAATGTAATGGCATGCTAAATATATTGAAAATCTTGTCCTACTAAGAAAAGGATATTGAAAAACGTATTTTAAATATTAAAATGAAATTATGATCCAACTTTGTATATTAACCCAATATTTATTTCTTAACTATAAATTTGTGTTTTTAGGGGAACGACATTGTTGATTTTTTTGTTGAGAGAGAAAGTATATAAAGGCAATTACACTATTGACAAACGTAACCCCGATAAAGAAGCTTATCTTTATCTGTATTACCATGAAACTCAAAGAATCCCTCGCGACTTAATCCGATGGTAATGCTATAGATAAAAATAATTTCTTAAGGAGGCATTTTTAATGCAACAGCCTGCCAGTATATTTAATGATGTAATAGGTCCAGTTATGATCGGTCCATCAAGCTCCCACACCGCGGCCTCTGTCCGTATTGGACAGTTGATCCGCCAGATGACAAACGGCGACCCCAGAAAAGTCTTATTTGAATTTTCACAGACGGGTGTCATTGCTCACACTTACCATGGGCAAGGGTCTGACTTTGGCTTGTCGGGCGGACTTTTGGGGTACAAAACTGACGATAAGCGTATCGTTCCCTCATTAAAAGAAGCGGCTGATAAAGGTATTGATATTGCCTTCTCAATTGTTAAGGAGGATTTTGCTACCGTTAGCCTATACC
>JANZZB010000041.1 GCA_026419635.1 Clostridiales bacterium
TTTGTCCACGTGTTTACAACTTCCGCCGCTCTTGCCGGCATGTTTGGTAGCATCAGCATCACTGCCAAAATCATCCCGCTAAACATTGCAAATTTTCTTTTTAGGTTCAAAACAAAATCCTCCGCAAATTATATTTGAACCGGTTCACTTATACGCGCATGGTATAACCTTACACTATTTCCCAAAATTATATAAGTCTTTAATTCCATTTTTTTACGGTTTATAATAAAACCATTTATTAAATTCCAAAAACCGGCAACTTTTTTCAAAATATGTAACCACATAAAATTTACACACTTTTATATAAAAAAACCCACCTAAACACATTTTAGGTGGGTTTTAGAATGTTCAATAGTTTACTGTTTACTCCGCGTCTTCCCAGTTATGGAAGACTTCCTGCACATCGTCGTTTGATTCGAGCATGTCGATGAGCTTTTCCATATTTTTTATGTCTTCTTCGTTTTCAAGTTTTACCGTTTTGGAGGGTACCATCTGGATATCGGCTTCCAAAAACGAAATCCCCTGCCCCTCAAGCGCCTCACGTACCTTACTGAAGTCGTCCGGAGTCGTCAGAATTTCGAAAACGTCATCGGACAGCATAACGTCGTCTGCTCCGGCATCTAATGCCGTCATCATGAATTCGTCCTCGTCACGATCCTCCTGCTCCACCGCCAAAACGCCTTTTCTCTCAAACTGCCAGGAGACGCAACCCGTAGCACCGAGACCTTTTCCGTATTTATCAAAATAATGGCGCATTTCCGCGGCAGTACGGTTGCGGTTGTCCGTCATCGTTTCGGCAATGACGGCAATGCCCGAGGGACCGTAGCCTTCGTAAACAATTGTTTCATAGTCCGCGCCTTCCGAGGATGAGGAATATTTTTCGATCATTCGTTTTATGTTATCATTCGGCACATTGTTCGCCTTCGCTTTTGCGATGATATCCCGAAGTTTCGAATTGGAGTTGGGATCCGAACCGCCTTCTTTAATGGCAACCGCCATTTCACGCCCTATTTTTGTAAATATAGATGCTTTTTTTGCATCTGTCGCTTCTTTTTTACGTTTAATGTTATTCCACTTGGAATGTCCCGACATAATGAAAACTCCCGTACACAATATAGATTATTAGAATTTTACCATAAAACAACCTGGATAATCAATAAAAAGTACGTTATGAAACCAATTTATAAATTGGTATAAATAAAAATGAATTGGTAAAAATATGTACACAAATAAAGCGAGGTGAGTTTTTTACATGGATAAAAAGGGCAGAGAAAAAGGGAAACAGAAAGACAAAGGAGCAACGACTCCTCGCACATGATATATTAACAAAAAAACGGTAAAACCTCTCGGTTTTACCGTTTTTTATTTCGATAAGCAGATATACTAATGTTTGCTACCGGTGTCGCCCAGATAGTTCTTAAATCCTTTTCCCATTACTTCCTGTACATTGGAAAGCAGCATAAAGGAGCTGGGGTCCGTTTCCCCGATAATTCTTTTTAATGCAATAGCCTCGTGTTTGCGCACAGCACATAAAAGCATTGTTTTGTCTTTATGCGTATACATACCGGTCGCCTGCATCGCCGTTACTCCTCTATGAAGCCGCTGAAAAATCGCATCCGCCATTTCCTGCGGTTTTTCCGTGATAATAAACGCCCCATTCGATAGATCAGTTCCGATTAAGATCGAATTGATTACACTCGATGAGACATAGGTCAAAATAACTGCATAAAGCGCGCTCTCCACATTGTGGTAAATCATAGCAGAAAATAAAATAATAAACGCGTTTATAATCATTGAAATCGTTCCGATCGGCGTACCCATTTTTCGGTTTAACAGCTTTGAAATAATATCAAGCCCTCCACCGGTCGATCCTCGCAAAAAAACAAGACCGCCGCCGGCACCTCCAATAACGCCGCCGAACAAAAGCGTTATCAAAATATCTCCTTGATATGCCGGCACAATCATTGGCAAATAGTCAATCAAAACAGAAATAACAACAACCGTATAAATTGTTCGGACTAAAAATACGCGTCCGAACGACCGGATACCGATTAAAATCAATGGAATGTTAAATAATGCGTTTAATAAACCTGCAGATACTTTTGGAAACAAATAATTAATAATGACAGCGATTCCGGTAATTCCGCTGATTGGAATATGAGCGGGCTTTATAAACACAACAACGGAAATCGAATACATCAACGCCCCGAGAGTAATAATAAGATAATCGGCGATGATATCCTGTTTCTTAAAATATTTCTTCAATCGGTACACTCCTCTATTACCGCTTTTTTCAAATTGGCTTCGATGACCAGCCGGAACAGTTCGTTCATTCTCTCCGTTTTCCCGTTTAAGAACAACCATCCGAAAAGTGCTTCCAGCGCTGTTGCATAGGCATAATCCGCGCGATCGGCATGTTTTGGCAATGTCTTTGGTTTGGCATTCCTACCGCGCATAAAAACGGATAGTTCTTCGTCGGTAAGCACCGCTTTTATAAACCGTGCAGCATTTGCCTGAGCGCCGGCGCGAACGATATCAATCGCGTTTTTATGCATACCGTAAGACGTCACATCACCGTTTGCCGCAAGATATGTCCTGGCCATAAGTTCAAAAGCTCCGTCCCCAATATACGCCAGTCCGAGAGCAGAAAACCCTTTTATTGCATCCATCGAAAGTTTTGGTTTAAGAAAATCTTCCATTTTCCCCTCCGTTCACTTTATTATGTAATTATATCCTATAAATTGAATGAAGTTAATAACTTTTGATAGAATACAATATGTAAAACGTTTTGTCCAATCCTTGCCTTTTTATTGTTTTGTGGTAGAATGAAAAAAACAAAAAATTTTGCGAAAAATAATATACCGAAATCATTTTTTCTTATTTAGGAGGATCTTATGCCAATTATTCATTTAACATCCGAAGAGTTTAAAGAAAAGATAAATAGTGAAAAACCAATGCTTGTTGATTTCTGGGCCCCGTGGTGCGGGCCTTGCCGTATGCTTGCCCCGGTTTTAGAGGAAGTGAACACAACCTTAAACGACGAAGTCGTCATCGGTAAAGTAAATGTCGACGAAGAACCTGCAATTGCCGCAAGCTACGGAGTATTAAGCATTCCTACAATGATCGTGTTTGAAAAAGGTGAAGTCGTTACAAAACTTGTCGGCCTCCGCCCGGCATCCGATATTACGCCTTTGCTTGTAAAATAAATATTCTTTTATACGACGCAGCTTTACTGTCGTAAAGCAAGGAGGATAACGCAGCCTGGGGTGCAACCGGTGAGTAATAAACCGGATCGGGTTCGCCTCCCCTCACCTTAAGTAAAATAACATCTTTGTAAGGAGCGAAGCGTATGTTAAAAGCAGCATTTATTTTTTTGGCACCGGGTGCTGATCCGGTTAAAAACCGTTCAGTTGTGGATACCCCATCCGTTTCCCTGGTATCCATCGGCGTAGAAAACTATGACGTCGCGGTGTCTGTAGCGAAAGATCTTGTAAAAGACGGATTTGTCGCCATCGAGCTTTGCGGCGGTTTCGGACACTTGGGCGTCGCTCGTATTGCGGAAGCTGTAGAGGGAAAGGCAGCTGTTGGCGCCGTACGATTTGATATTCACCCTGGACTAGAAAACAAAAGCGGAGATTCCGTATTCTAACACGTATTTGTTCCTATGATTCTACTTAGCCGGAGTATTCTCCGGCTATTTTTTTGTTTTTCTGGCAAATTTAAACAGGTAAACAACGATGATGATTTGAATTGACAAACTTTTTAAAAAATGATAAGATAAAACAAATTTGCGGGGGAACCGTTTTGGTTGAGAAGGTTAAAACCTTACCCTTTGAACCTGTTAGTTAAAACTAGCGTAGGGAAGCAAATCATTTACTGTTATTGTATTTGATAAGTGCTTTCTCTATAGGAAAGCACTTCTTTTTTTGCGCTTATTAAAATTAAATATGGACAAGTTTGCGGGGGGACTCTGATCGTTGAGAAGGTTAAAACCTGACCCTTTGAACCTGTTAGTTAAAACTAACGTAGGGAAGCAAATCATTCACTTTGAAAATAAATGTATTGATTTTAAATGCTTACCGTTCGGTAAGCATTTTTTTTTACAAAAAGAAGGAGTAAAAAAATGAAAAAAGTTCTTAGCATTGCCGGTTCCGATTGCAGCGGTGGCGCCGGTATTCAGGCAGACTTAAAGACCTTTTCCGCTCATGGTATTTTTGGAATGAGCGTCATTGTATCGGTTGTCGCGGAAAACACAAGACGTGTTATTGCAATACAGGATATCACACCAGACATGATCGAAAAACAAATTGACGCAATTTTTGAAGATATTGGAACGGATGCGGTTAAAATCGGTATGCTGTCCGGTACGAAAAGCATGCTTGCAGTCGCAAAAAAATTAAAAGAATACAAACCGGAGCATGTTGTCATCGATCCTGTTATGTATGCCAAAAACGGTTGTCCCCTGATGAATCCGGATTCGATTGATACGATGATAAAAGAAATCATCCCGCTCGCCGACGTTTTAACGCCCAACATACCGGAAGCCGAAAAAATTTCAGGCATCGCCATTGAAGGAATCCGCGATATGGAGCGCGCGGCAAAGCTGATTCACGAACTCGGAGCAAAAAATGTCATCGTAAAAGGCGGACATGCTATAGGAAATGCTTCGGATATACTGTTTGACGGCAATACGTTTTCCCATTTTAGTTCCGAGCGGATTCATACAAAAAACACACACGGTACCGGATGTACTTTTTCAGCGGCGATCACCTCAAACCTTGCTCTGGGAATGGATATTCGATCCGCCGTTTCCCAAGCAAAAGACTACATCACAGGAGCAATTGAGCATTCGCTCGCAATCGGCAAGGGACACGGACCCACAAATCATTTTTACGATCTTTATAAAAACGGACTGCGAAAGAGTGATACAAATGAAATATAAAACACAAATGGAAGCGGCCAAAAAAGGAATTGCGACAAAAGAACTCCAAACAGTCGCACGGGAAGAAAACATTTCGCAAGACGAACTGATGCGGCTTGTTGCATCCGGTCAAGTTGCCATCCCTGCAAATATCTATCATAAATCCCTGCATCCATACGGGATCGGCAGCGGGTTAAGAACGAAAATCAACGTTAATCTGGGCATTTCCGGCGATTGCAAAGATTACGAAGGCGAAATGGAAAAAGTAAATCTTGCGATCAAATTTGGCGCCGAAGCAATTATGGATCTAAGTAATTACGGAAAAACAAGAGAATTTCGCAAAAAGCTTATCGACTGCTCCCCTGCCATGATCGGAACGGTTCCTATTTACGATGCTGTGGGTTACCTTGAAAAAGATCTTTTGGATATAACCGCAAAAGATTTTTTAAAAGTAGTTCTCAGTCATGCGCAGGAAGGCGTGGATTTTATGACCATTCACGCCGGAATCAATCGCAAAGCTGTGGAGGCTTTTAAGAGATCGGAAAGACTTACAAACATTGTATCACGCGGCGGTTCCCTGTTATTTGCCTGGATGGAGATGACCGGGAACGAAAATCCGTTTTACGAGTACTACGATGAAGTTTTAGACATCTTAAACGAATACGACGTTACGATTAGTTTAGGCGATGCACTTAGACCCGGCAGTATCAACGATTCAACGGATGCCGGACAGATAACCGAACTTATTGAGCTGGGAGATTTAACTAAACGCGCGTGGCAGCGGGATGTTCAGGTTTTGGTAGAAGGTCCCGGCCATATGGCAATGGATGAAATCGCTGCTAACATGAAACTGCAAAAGCGCCTATGCCATAACGCTCCTTTTTATGTCTTAGGCCCTCTTGTTACGGATATAGCACCCGGTTACGACCATATAACATCCGCTATAGGCGGTGCTATTGCTGCGGCAAACGGCGCCGATTTTCTCTGCTATGTAACTCCCGCCGAGCATTTGCGGCTTCCAGATTTATCGGATGTAAAAGAAGGGATCGTCGCTTCCAAAATTGCAGCGCACGCCGCAGATATCGCCAAAAATATAAAGGGTTGCCGCGACATCGATAATCAAATGAGCAATGCACGGCGCAGCTTTGACTGGGATACCATGTTCGAACTTGCAATCGATGGAGAAAAAGCGAAGGATTATTATGAAAGCGTCCCGCATACTGACAAGCACAGCTGTTCCATGTGCGGCAAAATGTGTGCAATGAGAACCATGAATCGGATCTTAAATGGAGATACTGTTGAAATTTTGTCCGGCAAATAATACTGAAAAGGAGTAAATAAATATGGTTTCACAAATTGTAAAATTACTTGATGAGGTGCGTGCCAATAAACCTCTCATACATAACATAACAAACTACGTAACCGTAAATGACTGCGCCAATATTATACTTGCAATCGGTGCGTCTCCCGTTATGGCAGATGATTTATCCGAAGTGGAAGATATTGTTTCCATTTCATCAGCTTTGGTCCTTAATATCGGAACGCTGAATAAAAGGACAGTTGAATCCATGATTGCCGCAGGAAAAAAAGCTAATTCGCTAGGAATCCCCGTCATATTAGATCCGGTCGGCGTGGGAGCATCAAGTTTCCGAAACGAAACAGCGGCAAAGATCATAAAAGAAGTAAAGATCGATATATTGCGCGGAAACATGTCGGAGATCCGATTTATTTCCGGCATGCAAGCCTCAACGAAAGGGGTTGACGCGTCGGACGCGGATCTGGCCGTCGACATTGATAACGGTATAAAAACAGCTAAGAATTTAGCAAAACAGTTTTCCTGTGTGGTTGCAATCACCGGAGCTGTCGACATTGTATCGGATGGCAGCCGAACCGTTACAATTCATAACGGACATAAAATGTTAAGTCAGGTCACGGGCACCGGCTGCATGACAACCGCATTAGTAGGTGCTTTTTGCGGTGCATCGAAAGATGATCTTATAGCCGCCGTATCCGGCATACTCAGTATGGGAATCGCCGGTGAACTTGCATATGAAACGGCAGAAAAAAAAGGAACCGGCAGTTTCCGTGTATCCATCATTGATCAGATCAGCCGGTTAGACAGCGGTATAATCGAAAGGATGTCCAAAATAAATGAATACTAAATCTGCAAATGACAATAGGACGACTAGCTTCAGCCAATTCCTTCTTTGGTTCGGAGCGGCTGTTTCCATCGCAGAAATACAAACAGGAGCACTGCTTTCGCCTCTTGGTCTGAAAAAGGGGGCTCTTGCGATACTGATTGGTCATTTAATTGGGGCCGTCATTTTATACCTGGCAGGAGTCATCGGAGCAGAAAGAAGATTACCTTCCATTGAATCCACCAGGATCTCGTTTGGTAAATACGGTTCGTTCGGTTTTTCGGTATTAAACGTTTTACAGCTATTAGGCTGGACCGCAATTATGATATTAAATGCGGCCATTGCCATGAACGCAATTTCAGACAAGCTCTTTCATATACAAAATCAAGGTTTATGGTGTGTTCTGATTGGCGTATTCATCTGTATCTGGATTCTTGTCGGTGTTAAAAATTTATCTGTTGTAAATATCGTCGTTGTCGGCATATTATTTCTTCTTTCTATCGTTCTCGGTTACATTTCGTTTCACGGTGGACTGGGAGGAAAAACGGTTGAAGGTGCCATGTCGTTTGGGACGGGAGTTGAACTCAACGTAACAATGGCACTTTCCTGGCTTCCTTTGATCGGAGACTATACACGAACGGTTAAGCGTGTAAAATCCGGTACGGTCGGAAGCGTCTTTGGCTACATCAGTGGAAGTATCTTTATGTTCATGATCGGGCTTGGCTCAGCGATTTATAGAGGCACTACGGACATCGCTACGATATTGATTCCTGCAGGTCTTACATTTGCCGCGCTTTTTATTGTTGTTTTTTCAACGGTTACGACAACTTTTCTGGACGCTTATTCCGCAGGAGTCAGCATTGTAAATGTAAACGGAAAGATAAACGAAAAGGGAGCCGCGCTTCTGATTTGTATTTTAGGAATCGTTCTTGCCATATTTATTCCGATTAGCCAGTATGTAAACTTTCTCTATTTTATTGGTTCGGTTTTTGCTCCTCTTTTTGCCATATTGCTTACGGATTATTTTATAATAGGCAAAAAAGCTGCTGACTCAAAAAACATGTATTATATCAAAAATTCCGTCATCTGGGTTATTGGCGTTATCTTTTATCAAATTCTGTTGCCTTACCAATCTCCTGTGGGCATCACACTTCCGGTTATGGTTGTCATCAGTGTCGTATGCATTCTGATAAACGGAGGAAAATTAAAATGGATCAAAAAATAAAACAAACGATTGATTACAGCATCTATCTTGTTACGGACCGCGATTTAATGAGCACAAACACTCTGGAAGATGCCGTCGAGCAGGCGATTGCCGGTGGGGCGACAATAATCCAACTACGTGAGAAAACAGCATCCTCTTTAGAATTCTTTCAGACCGCCGTCCGTATAAAACGGATAACAGACCATTATCGGATTCCTTTAATCATTAACGATCGGGTAGATATTGCTTTGGCCGCAGATACCGCAGGTGTACATGTTGGGCAAAGTGATTTACCGGCGTCAATTGTTCGTCGTATGATTGGAAAGGATAAAATTCTGGGTGTTTCCGTTTCCTCCCTTGAAAAAGCACAGATCGCGGTGAATGACGGAGCAGATTATCTCGGCGTCGGCGCTATGTTCCCGACCGGGACAAAAACAGATACAACTCTTGTTGCAATAGAAGAGTTGAAGAGAATCCGCTCCGCCGTCAAACTACCTATTGTCGTTATCGGAGGGATCAACGAAGGCACATTGCCGCAGTTTGCCGGCACGGGGATTGACGGAATTGCTATTGTTTCCGCAATAATATCAAAAAAAGATATCGCTCAGGCCGCCAAGGAGTTAAAATGTATGTGGGACCGTATAAAGGAGGCCTAATATGTTTCACTTCAAGGCAGCGATTTTTGACATGGACGGAACATTGATTGATTCCATGAATATGTGGAAAAAAATAGCGGAAGATTTTTTAAAAAAACGCCATTTAACCATGCCGAAGGATTATCTCAGTATTATCGCTCCAATGAGTTTCCTCGAATCTGCAAAGTATACCGTTGATTTCTTTCATTTGGATGAAGACGCCCGCAGTGTAATGGAAGAATGGAACCAAATGGCGATCGTTGAATACACACATCATATCGGTCTGAAGCCTTATGTAAAAGAATATTTAACTTACTTAAAGGATCAAAACGTGAAGCTTTGCGTTGCGACGGCATCTCCGAGGATGTATTATGAACCAGTCCTTAAACGGAATGATATTTATGGGATGTTTGACGCCTTTACGACGACTGACGAGGTTTCCCGGGGAAAGGAATTTCCGGACATTTACCTGCTCGCGGCTAAAAAAATGAACACTTGCCCTGAAGACTGCATTGTTTTTGAAGATATCCTTGCCGGTGTTAAAGCAGCAAAATCCGCAGGCATGAAGATATTTGGAGTATATGATTCATGTTCCGCTCACGAAAAGACCGAAATGGAAGCTATAGCGGATGGCTATATACTCGATTTTAGCGAAATGTATTAATTGATTCATAAAATTTCATAATAAATTCTTAAAGAAACCTCTGCAGGATATGCAGAGGTTTCTCTCTAATTTAATAAATTCTATTCTATGAAATTCGAATATTTATTAAGAAAACAAAAGATATTAAGAGTAAATTAAAACTATATTAGAATTTTTTAAATAAGTTTTAAAAGCATTGACTTTGCAAATCACAAGTTTATAATATTTCATGGGTAAATTTGCGAGATCTGTTGATTTTTTACAACAATATTAAATTAAAAGATCTTTCCGTTATCCTTAAAAACAGGAAAAGTTCAGCTCCTCGAAAGGTGAAAATGATGGAATCAATTTTTAAGTTAACTGAAGGGATTGCAAATTTTCATATTGGCAATCTAATCATGCTCTTGATTGGCGGAATTTTAATCTGGCTTGCAATAAAAAAAGGATACGAGCCTGTATTGCTTTTGCCGATTGGCTTTGGTGCCATTCTATCTAATATTCCGCTTTCTTCCGCGGTCGGCGAGACTGGTTTTTTGACAATTTTATATAAAGCCGGTATCGAATCGGAGTTGTTTCCGATCCTCATATTTATTGCTGTTGGTGCAATGATTGATTTTACACCGCTTATAAAACAGCCTGTAACGCTTTTTTTTGGCGCCGCTGCACAATTTGGTATTTTTGCAGCACTTCTCCTTGCAGTTGCCTGCAACTGGATCTGGCCTGGTATTTTTACGCTTAAAGAAGCTGCCGCTGTCGGAATTATTGGTGCGGCTGATGGTCCGACATCCATCTTCGTCGGCAATATCTTCGCTCCAAAATATATCGGCGCGATTACCGTTGCCGCTTATTCTTATATGTCATTAGTTCCAATTATACAACCGCCTGTCATCAGGGCTCTTACGACCAAAAATGAGCGTCTGATCCGCATGGAATCAAATTACAGTGCAGACTTGTCCAAAACCGTTAAAATCCTCTTCCCTATTTTTGTTACCGTGATAGCAGGCATTATCGCCCCGATGAGTGTTGCGCTTGTTGGATCTTTAATGTTTGGAAATCTGATCCGGGAATGCGGTGTGCTTGATCGGCTTTCAAACGCAGCGCAAAATGAATTATCGAATCTGATTACATTGCTTTTGGGTATTACAATCGGCTCAACCATGGGTGCCGACAAATTCCTTACATGGAATACCGCTTTAATTTTTGCAATCGGCATTCTTGCTTTCGTCTTTGATACAGCAGGCGGTGTCCTTTTTGCTAAATTTATTAATTTGTTTTTAAAGAAAAAAATTAATCCGATGATCGGAGCCGCGGGTATTTCCGCATTTCCGATGTCCGCTCGGGTAATCCAACGTATGGCGCAAAAGGAAGATCCCACGAATTTTGTACTCATGCAGGCAATCGGAGCAAATGTGGCT
>JANZZB010000042.1 GCA_026419635.1 Clostridiales bacterium
TTTTCGTGCGGTTGGTGAACCTGTACGTATTCTAACAAAGGAGGATTATTTTTTCTTCGCAAAGCTAAAGCTTTTTGCAACCACCGGCATTGCCGGTGGTATTCCTTATACAATCATAACCACCGGCCGTGCCGGTGGTATGCACAAGCCCCCCTAGGGCACATTACCGGCAAAGCCTATAGGCTTATCGAAAGTTCTGCCAACCGCACGACTTTCACCGGCAGCCCCTAAAGGGGCTTATCTCTTGCCTTCTTCTACTGGCTTACCCGTAAACGGGTCGATAAACTCTTTTATGCTTAGTTGGTCATCTGCCTTATCTTCCTGTAGTTGATTGCGGATGTATTCCTCGATTGCACGTCTGTTTCTTCCTACCGTGCTCACATAGTATCCTCTGCACCAGAAATGACGGTTCCCATATTTGTACTTCATGTTCGCATATTTTTCAAAGATCATTAGACTGCTTTTGCCTTTTAGATACCCCATAACTTGCGACACGCTATACTTTGGTGGGATATTTACCAGCATGTGTATGTGGTCCTTGCATGCCTCTGCTTCCATGATTTCTACTCCCTTATACTCGCACAATTTCCTAAGCATCTTACCTATATCCTCTTTAATATTGCCATAGATAATCTGACGCCTATATTTCGGGGCAAATACTATATGATACTTACATTCCCACTTCGTGTGTGCTAAACTGTCTGTGTCAAGTTTCATCCAGACTTGATTCCTCCTTTGTTTTTTCGTGCGGTTGGTGAACCTGTACGTATTCTAACAAAGGAGGATTATTTTTTCTTCGCAAAGCTAAAGCTTTTTGGAACCACCGGCATTGCCGGTGGTATTCCTTATACAATAAAAAAATCTCCGAGCATTTCGCTCGGAGACATCCTTTATTCTGCTTTCTCAAACATTTCCTTTGCCACACCGCAAACCGGGCATTCAAAATCTGCCGGTACATCATCCCAAAGAGTTCCTGGGGCAATTCCGCCTTCTGGATATCCCTTCTCCTCATCATAAACAAATCCGCAAACCGAGCAAACATACTGCGCCATAATTTTCTCCCAAACCGCAAACACAATCATCAATTGTGCAGAGATTGCCGCTATTTCGGCGAGCGGCACGCCGAATTGATTTGAATAAAGTTACATTTATTGGGTATTGTTTTAAGAAATTATAGCATATTTACTAAAAAAATCAATTGTTTTAAATCAGAAACGTCTTCAAATACTCCCCAGTATAAGATTTTTCACACTTTGCTACCTGCTCCGGCGTTCCAGTGCAGACGATCTCGCCTCCGCGATCTCCGCCCTCAGGGCCTAAATCTATGATATAGTCGGCGGTTTTAATAACATCTAAATTGTGTTCAATCACAATAACGGTGTTTCCTCCCTCGACCAATGTTAAAAGTACTTCAATCAGCCGATGCACATCAGCAATGTGCAGACCGGTCGTCGGTTCATCTAAAATATAAACTGTTTTGCCAGTTGGACGCTTCGAAAGCTCTGTAGCAAGCTTAACACGCTGAGCTTCTCCTCCCGAAAGTGTCGTGGACGGCTGACCAAGACGTACATACCCCAGTCCTACATCAAGAAGAGTCTGCAATTTTCTTGATATTTTAGGAATATTCTCGAAAAATGTTATGCTTTCCTCTATTGTCATGTCAAGAACTTCCGCAATGTTCTTCCCTTTGTATCGTACATCCAATGTTTCCCTGTTGTACCGTTTCCCTTTGCATACGTCGCATGGAACATAGATATCCGGCAAAAAGTGCATTTCGATCTTAATCAATCCATCACCCGAACAAGCCTCACACCGTCCGCCGCGAACATTAAATGAAAACCTTCCGGGACCATAACCTCGTACTTTGGCGTCCTGAGTCTTAGAAAACAGATCACGGATATCTGCAAAAACACCGGTATAGGTTGCGGGATTGGAACGAGGTGTACGCCCAATCGGAGACTGGTCAATATCGATTACCTTATCCAGATTTTCCATGCCAAGTATTTTTTGAAAAGCACCTGCTTTCATTTTCGCACCGTTTAATTCAGATGCTAATGTTTTATAAAGAATTTCATTCACTAACGAAGATTTTCCTGACCCTGAAACACCTGTTACGCAAGTTAATGTGCCGAGAGGAATCTTAACGTTAATATCCTTTAAGTTGTTTTCCGCCGCACCCGAAATTTCAAGAAATTTTCCATTTCCCGCTCTCCGACAAGCGGGAACAGGAATACGCTTCTTCCCGCTCAGATATTGTCCGGTAAGCGACGCGTCGCATTTCTTAATTTCTTCAACGGTACCTTCGCATAGTATCTCTCCGCCGTGAATTCCCGCACCGGGTCCGACGTCAACAATATGGTCTGCTTCCATCATCGTATCTTCGTCGTGTTCAACAACGATCAGTGTATTTCCAAGATCGCGAAGTCGTTTCAGAGTAGTAAGCAGTTTTTTGTTATCTTTTTGATGCAGACCGATCGAAGGCTCGTCTAGAATATACAATACACCCATCAGCGAAGATCCGATTTGTGTTGCCAATCGGATTCTCTGGCTTTCTCCTCCGGATAGAGTACCGGAAGCTCGGGAAAGCGTCAGGTATTCAAGTCCGACACTTTTAAGAAAACCTAATCTTTCAAGAATTTCTTTGATTACTCGATCGGCAATCAGCTGTTCCTTTTCGGTAAGCGTAAGATTTTTAATAAATTCAATCGCATCATTCACTGATTTTTCCGTATAATCCGAAATTGAAAGCCCTCCCACGGTAACAGCCAACACTTCTTTTTTCAGCCGTTTTCCGTGACAATCCGGACAGGGAACTGCACTCATGCACTCTTCAATTTCTGCACGCATATATTCGCTCTGCGTTTCACGGTACCGTCTTTCTAAATTGCGAACAATTCCTTCAAAGGCTTGTTCGTAATTTCCGCCGCCGCTCTCTCTCTGCCAATGCAGGGATAGCTTCTCGCCCTTTGTACCGTATAAAAGAACATCGACTGCTGCTTTAGGAAGCGACTTAACCGGAGCATTCAATGAAAATCCATATTTCTTCGATAACGCGTTGAAATACATTCTCGATATGCTGCCCTGCTCCAATCCAGACCAGCCGGATGCGCGAATGGCCCCCTCCAATATCGATAACGATTTGTTCGGAATTATTTGATCGGGGTCAATTTCAAGTTTAATACCGAGTCCTGTACAGGTCGGACATGCGCCGTACGGATTGTTAAAGGAAAACATTCTCGGCGTCATTTCTTCAATACTGATACCGCAGATATCACAGGCATAATTCTGTGAAAACAAAATCTCTCGGCCTTCGTCAATCAGATCAGCAATCACAAGCCCGCCTGCAATGGTGGTTGCCGTTTCAACAGAATCGGTCATACGCTTTTTAACATCTTCGTTAATAACAAGTCTATCTACTACAAATTCAATATTATGTTTTTTGTTTTTATCAAGTTTGATCTCTTCGGAAAGGTCATAAACTGAACCATCGATACGTACGCGAACATATCCGCTCTTTCGTGCGTCTTCGAGAACCTTGTGATATTCACCTTTTCGTGATCTGACAACCGGAGCAAGAATTTGAAGTCTTGTACCCTCCGGCAGCTGCATGAGTTGATCTATAATTTGATCAATTGTCTGCTGCTTAATTTCCCTTCCGCATTTTGGGCAATGCATCACGCCTATACGCGCCCACAAAAGACGTAAATAATCATAAATTTCAGTAACTGTACCAACTGTGGAACGGGGATTTTTTGAAGTTGTCTTTTGATCAATCGAAATAGCCGGAGAGAGACCTTCAATATAATCGACATCCGGTTTGTCCATCTGCCCTAAAAACTGGCGTGCGTATGAAGACAGTGATTCAACATACCGTCTCTGTCCTTCAGCATAAATTGTATCGAATGCCAGAGAGGATTTTCCGGAACCGGAAATACCCGTTATCACAGTCAACTTGTCGCGTGGGATTTCGACATCTATATTTTTTAAGTTATGTTCTCTTGCGCCTTTAACAAAGATATTATCTCGCATATTCCGATCCATGCACCGTGATATAACATACTGAATTTGCAATAATGAGTAAACCGGTATATTAATCGCGGTCTCCGCAATTTTAAGCGAGCGGTACGCCGAATTTTCTGATTATATAATTGATTAACAATTTTAAAAGGCAATAAACAAAATTTATACTCTTATTTTTTATCTTCCATCAATTCTTTAATCCGGTCGCGCAATGTTGCTGCATATTCGAATTCAAGCATTTTTGCCGCTTCCTTCATATCTTTTGTCAGCTGTTCGATCATCTTTTCTTTTTCTTTCTTTTTCATCTTCTTCGGATTAAGCGCCGCGCTGACGGATGCGCTTGAAGATATTTCAATAATATCGCGGACTTCTTTTATAATCGTCTTCGGTACGATTCCGTGTTCTTCATTGTATTTTAATTGCAGTGAACGGCGGCGATTTGTCTCGTCAATAGCCCGTCTCATCGAATCCGTTACTCGATCAGCGTACATAACAACCTTGCCTTCCGCATTACGTGCAGCACGTCCGATTGTCTGGATTAACGATGTCTCACTACGCAGGAATCCCTCCTTGTCAGCATCCAAAATAGCAACCAAAGATACTTCCGGTAAATCAAGCCCTTCACGCAAAAGATTAATTCCGACAAGCACGTCAAAAACACCCAGTCTTAAGTCTCGTAAAAGCTGCATTCGTTCAATTGTCATAATATCATGATGCAGATAACGCACCTTAATTCCGGCGTGTTCAAGATAAGCCGTTAAATCCTCGGCCATTTTTATTGTAAGTGTTGTTACCAACACGCGCTCTTTTTTTGCCGTCCTTGTTTTGATTTCGTGGATAAGGTCATCAATTTGTCCCTCAACCGGACGTACGAATATTTCGGGATCGACGAGTCCCGTCGGACGAATGAGCTGCTCAACGATCTGTGAAGAACGGCTTTTTTCATATTCAGAAGGCGTTGCGCTCACATAAACCACTTGATTGATTCTGTTTGTAAACTCTTCGAAATTCAATGGACGGTTGTCATAAGCTGATGGTAGGCGGAAGCCAAATTCCACAAGCGCTTCTTTTCTCGCGCGATCACCGTGATACATTCCTCTTGCCTGTGGCATAGTTACGTGGGACTCGTCAACCATCAGAAGCCAGTCCTTCGGAAAATAATCCAAAAGAGTATACGGTGCACTGCCGGGTTCTCTCCCCGCTAGCACTCGGGAATAATTTTCGACGCCGGAGCAAAAGCCGATTTCCTTTAACATCTCGATATCATACATCGTTCGCTGCTTAATGCGCTGTGCCTCGAGTAGTTTCCCCTGCTCTTCAAAAAAGCGAACGCGATCTGCAAGCTCTGCTTCCAGCTCTTCAATTGCTCTGCCTATATTTTCCTTAGACGTGACATAATGGGAAGCCGGATAGATCGCAACATGCCCCAAAACGCGCCTTGGCATACCGGTTACAATATTAATTTCTGATATCCGTTCAATTTCCGAGCCAAAAAACTCTACACGAATTGCGTAATCATCGGTATTTGCCGGATGGATCTCAACAGTATCTCCTCTGACACGAAACCGGTTGCGTTCAAATGCAATGTCATTTCGCTCGTATTGTATTTCAACCAGTTTTTTTAGAAGCTCATCGCGGCTTTTCATCTGCCCCTGACGTAAAGAAATAACCATGTTTTTGTAATCAATCGGGTTACCGAGGGAGTATATGCAAGAAATACTCGCCACGATCAATACATCTCTGCGTTCAAACAATGCAGACGTCGCTGAGTGCCGTAAACGATCGATCTCTTCGTTAATACTCGAGTCTTTTTCAATATAGGTATCCGTAGAAGCAATGTACGCTTCCGGCTGATAGTAATCGTAATAGCTGACAAAAAACTCAACGGCATTATTCGGAAAAAACTCGCGAAACTCTGAACAAAGCTGAGCCGCGAGGGTTTTATTGTGTGCAAGAACTAAGGTCGGGCGCTGGACCTTTTCAATGACTTTTGCCATTGTAAACGTTTTGCCGGAGCCTGTTACTCCCAAAAGGGTCTGTTCCGGAAAATTCAGTTCAATCCCCTTAGCAATTTTTTCAATCGCTTCCGGCTGGTCGCCAGATGGCGTATACTCGCTCACTACCTTAAATTCCGCCAACTTCGGTACCCCGCATTTCTTAATAATAAACTCTTTCATATTATATCAGAACATTCGTTCTTATGCAATAGGGCACACCTTTTAAAGGTGTGCCGCAATCTTCCAATTTATGTTCATGATTTAGGATGAAATTCGTTCAATAAATCCGCTGTCGGCAAGCGAAACAAAGTCGTTGTCCGCCACAATAATGTGATCAATAAACGCAAGTCCCACAACGCGTAATGCTTCCAGTATTCTTTTCGTTATGGCGAGGTCTTCAGGTGACGGCAAAGCAACTCCGCCCGGATGATTGTGTGCAATAATAACACCGCTGGCATTATACTTTAACGCCGTCTCAATGATTTTACGGATATTGACCTGTGTCGAGTTGACACTGCCTTCAAAAATCATCTGGCATGAAATGACCTTGCATTTGGAATCAAGACACACAAGAAAAACCGTTTCGTTTTTTCTGGCGATATAATACGGCAGTAAAAACTTTCCTGCTTTTTTAGTAGTATTTAAATATTCATTCACCATACTGTCGATCATATATCTGCGTGACAGTTGCGGTATAAGTTTTATAAGCGTTGCAGTCGTTTCTCCGACCCCGTCCACTTTGAGTAATTCTTCGTATGGAGCATCGAACACACCGGCCAGACTTCCAAACCGTTCAATAAGCCTGTGCGCAAGCTCATTCGTATCTTTTTGGGGCAACGCATAAAATAAAAGGAATTCCACTGCATTATGAGCCGGGAAATTATCCAGCCCATCTTTTAAAAACCGTTCTCGAATACGTTTTCTGTGTCCAGAATGTACCGACATGAATGTAACCTCATTTTATCTTTCGGCTTCCCGGCTTAACAACTTCTTTTCCTTCTTTGCAAAGGGGGCAGTCATTTGCTTCCCAAGAAGTGACCTTCATAGATATTACCGAGCGATACGGAACTCCGAAATCAATTTCTCCGCCGGTACGGTCGACAATGGAGCCAACACCGACAATCTCGCCGCCGGCTTCCTTAACAAGTTCTAATACCTCTCGTACGGACCCTCCGGTTGTCACAACGTCTTCAACGACTAAAATGCGCTGTCCCGGCTTTATCGAAAACCCGCGGCGCAATGTCATTTTGCCGTCTTCTCTTTCAGCAAAGAAGTTTTCGCATTTGAGGCTCCGGCTTACTTCATATGCCATCTGAATAGCACCGAGCGCCGGTCCGATGACAAGTTCAACCTGTTTGTCCTGAAACTGTTCGGCAAGTGCAGCGCAAAGCTCTTCGGAATAATTGGTATTTCTAAAAATTTTAGCGCATTGCAGATAACGATTGGAGTGACGGCCCGATGTAAGCAAAAAATGACCTTCTAAAAGTACTCCGGCTTCTTTTAATATCTCAAGTACGCGTTCTTCTGTAAGCATAAACGTATCCCTTTCTTGTTAAACTAGTTCTATGAATTCCAGATTTATTCTATTTGAGATGGCGTAAAAAGTCAAAGTTTTTTGTCAAAATCCAAAAATAGTTATGTTTAAAACGATGAGAAACGTCAAATAATTAATTTCTGTATTCCTTATTTTTCCCGATTTTATGATGTTCGATCATATTTTTCTCTTGACAAATGGATTTCTGACTGTATAATAAAAAATGCATTTTGCGGGATTGTGTAATGGTAGCACGACTGACTCTGGATCAGTTCGTCAGGGTTCAAATCCTTGTCCCGCAGCCAAAGAAACACCGGAATCCCTTATCAAGGATTCCGGTGTTTTATTTAATATTGTAATAATAAAATGTTTTTTATAAGTTTAACAGATAATTGTAACTGCTACTTTTGGTAGTAGTTTCAATTTTTACTCTAAAGTTGGATACATATTTATAAAACAAAAAAGCTGGACTTTAAGTCCAGCTTTTCTAATAACCTTTGTTTACAATTGTTCCAGTTTATCTTTCTTAGTTATTTTAAGTAGCATTTTGTATATAGCATCTCCTAAAACACCCATGTAAAAAAGCACATACTGTTATATCAGTCTAATCGCTTTTAGCTTTTCACGGATATAACGGCCACAATGGCATCCGCTTGTTCTTGTGTAATAATCCCCAAAGCAACATATCTACTAAGCTGTACATCGGTTATGTACCCTTTTTGATACCTGTCCGTAATCTGTTCAAGCTTTGTCATTATACTTTTGCCTCCAATTCTAAAAGTCTTAAATCCATATCTGTGATCTGTTGACCTAATTCGATATTTGCTATATCAAGATCGGTTGCGTATACTTGCGAAGCTTTAAGTTGATCTTCTAAAGACGGAGGAGGTGCAGAAAGATTATCAATTTCAGTCTGTATTTCTTCATCGGTTTTTTCAACCACAACCCCATCAACCAACTTATACCGATATATGCCTTTTTCGGTTGTGATCGGCTTGTCAAAATAGTTCCCTTGAGCATGATGATATTTGTCACCAATTCCCTCATCTATCTGTATAAAATTTGTTATATCAGTTAGAAAAGCATCAGAATTAATAGCAATAATATTTCCGATTGAATCCGTTAATACATAAACTTTACAAGAATCATTCATTGTTCATCCCTCCTTATAATTCAGCCGAGAATGATAAATCAAATGCATACACAACGTTAGTATACAGAGTTTGGCTAGTTACTATATTATTTATTACATAAAGTGTAGACGGACCGCCGATTGCATTAGAAGAAGATACTGTCAATAATTCTCCACTACTTTCATTACGAATTTGATTAATAGTGATGGTCGGATTTGCTCTCATAGTTGTCGGGAAATATAGATTAAACTTAACTCCATTATTTTGATAAGGATTATATCCCGGCATATAATTAATTCCATATCCTAGGGCAGGCCTCCAAAAATATCTTAGACATTTTGTAAACTCTTCCCCAAAATCCACAGGCGGATCGTTTGCAAGAGTGGAAACAGAGCCGAGTTCGAGTTTGACACGAGAAATTGTATAATCAATTGTAGTCGCATCATTTACAAAAGATACTACAGCCGGGGTTCCGTTATTAAACATTCGGCATCTGATATTAGTAGTAAAATTATGCCATGTATTAGTTGAATCTGGATTAAAAGAAGCCGAATAAATAACTCCATTAATTTCTGCGGACAATGTATAAACTTTAGAAGTATCAAGAAGTTTTTCAAGGTACATATTAACTACTGCGGCAGTCGCTGATCCTATTAATTTAATTCCTGTATTAGCTACTATGGCAACACTACCTTGTTCTAATTTTACTTGATCTATAAAATAACCCGCCGTAGACATCGTTCCGCTTTTATTTCTTTGATTTACCGGATTTCTCCAATCTGGATTGATTAAAAGATTTTTATTGCTTCCAAATGCAGAATCATTCGTAAGCACAAAGGAATTATGTATGCTATTTCCATAAGCAGCTGATAAAGTGTTAGCCCCATATGAAAGCATGGACGAAGCTGTCATATATAAACTAGTTCCGGTATTATTAGTTCCAGATAAATTTCCGAGAGTGACAATAGAACCCGCTGTAATAGATACGGCATAGACCGCAGTAGAATTGTTTATAGTAATAACACCACTAGCATACATATGTGATTGTGAGCCGCAGTGTAAGTTAACGCTTGCGGCTTCTACAGGAGGAGTAGCACCGGCACCTGTTAATGCAATAATAACAGACGCCAACGACATCCAACTTGATTTTTTATAACAATGTATATAATTAGTGTTTATAGTGTACGCTCCTGATACACGTATACAACTTCCATTTGATACAATTATTCCATTGACGATAATGCTTCCAGTTAAAATTAAATAAATATATCCGCCAACATACCCCGAAATAGTGACCACTTCGTTGTATGTTCCTGCCGCTATACTGATTGTAGGAGTATACCCATTCAAATTTTTAGGTATCATGGAAAGGGCTTTTGTTATTGTTGCATAAGGATTTCCGCTAGTTCCGTTTCCAGTTGTATCATTTCCTGTTGGCGATACATAAATGGTTACATCCGAAAGTAAGCAGTGTGCATTAAGTGATGATATATGGCTTAATGCTTGTGCAAGCGTGATGTCTGGTGCATCATACCAGTTTGTCTTACCTGTAATCGCTTTAATCCTGTTGGTGATCCAGCTTACCCATTGTCCTATTTTTCCTGTTAGGCCTGACGGAACTTGGGAAGGGTCTGCTATTGGCGCTAGTGCTGCATCGATCAGATCCATGTTGTCGTTCTGAATGTCTACGTCATAATATTCTGTGTTTAGTGGCTTTTTAAGATTGTAATTTGTCGTTGAATCCGGCATTAAATATCCCCCCTGTTTCGAAGTTCAGAATGTGTATAATTTGAAAGCTGTAAATGTGTATAAGGCTTTAGCCCTCCGTATGTTCGGTAAATATAAACGAAGGTATATGCAAGATGCGCTGGTTTAATCTCTTCGACGGCCGCCGTGAGATCGTCCATGTTAGGAGGAATTCCCAGCGTACCAACAAACTTAATATCAAAGCTGTATTGCTCCGGGTGCTCAATAACGTCAACAATTCCGTTTGAAAAACTCTCAGCAACATTCTTGATCATGTCAGCCGTTGTTGTCCCCGATCCGCGCAGCTTACTCATAATTCGTGTTCTTCGGTATTCATTGGATTTTGATACATCGGTATCAATGCCCAATGCTTTTTCCCAAAGCACAAGTCCCCACGTCGCGCTTCCG
>JANZZB010000003.1:0-18300 GCA_026419635.1 Clostridiales bacterium
CATATATGTATCGGATCATGAAAGAAGAGGGCTGCGGAGCAGACGTCGTATCAGGCGGTGAGTTATATACCGCCCTAAAGGCTGGTTTTCCCGCGGACAAGCTATATTTCCATGGAAATAATAAAACATCCGAAGAATTGGAAATGGCGCTTCGCTCAAATGTAGGCCGCATAGTGGTAGATAACATGGAGGAACTCTATACACTGGATGCAATGGCAAGAAAGTATGGCAAAATCGCGCAGATTTTATTCCGCATCAAGCCTGGTGTAGACGCGCACACTCATCAATTTATTATGACCGGACAGATTGATTCCAAATTCGGCGTCGCGCTTGAAAATGGAGAAGCTTATGCAATCGTAAAAGAATCGTTAAAGCTCGACAATATAAAACTAGTCGGATTTCATTGCCATATCGGTTCCCAGATATTCGATTCTGACCCATTCGGGCTTGCAGCAAAATTAATGATGGAGTTTATTGCGAAAGTTCGCGATGGTTTAGGTTACGAAATAGCGGAACTCAATTTGGGAGGCGGATTCGGTATTAAATATCTTCCTTCCCACGACCCCAAAACGCCGGCTCAGAATTTGGAAGCCGCGGCGACGGCCATTAAGAATGCTTGTAAAGAATTTTCCCTTACCACTCCTCGTATTATTATTGAGCCGGGCCGCTCCATTGTCGGACCTGCCGGAATTACAATTTACAAGGTAGGCGCGGTCAAGGAAATCCGGAATGTCCGTACTTATGTATCCATCGACGGCGGCATGACGGACAACCCCAGATATGCTCTCTACGAATCGGAATATGAGGTATTGGCAGCGGCTAATGCGAATGCGCCCCGCTCGCTTTTATGCACCGTTGCCGGCAAATGCTGTGAGAGCGGCGATCTGATTGCAAAAGATGTATTGATTCAGAGGGTCGCGGCAGGCGATTATCTCGCTGTACTTGCAACCGGCGCTTATAATTATTCAATGGCATCCAATTATAACCGTGTCCCGCGTCCTCCTGTTGTAATGGTTCAAGGCGGACGTTCGAAAGTGGTTGTACGCAGGGAGAGTTATGATCATCTCATTCAAAACGACGTTTTATAAAAACGCCCATAATCTTTATCTTATTTAGAGGACAAAAATTCGCTTTAATTATCTTTTTGAATACTGGTTTAGTAACTGTCATACAGACTTTATGAATCTGAAAATAACTATATTGGTACCGATCTGCTGGTATTATTTTCCCGCGTAATTTCTTTTTCGGGAGGAATTTCCTTGTTTCGCAATTTTGATTTTTTAAGTATCCTGTACAATATTCCGGCCGTCCTGATTTGCATAACCGTACACGAATTTTCACACGGTTATGTAGCGTACCATTTCGGCGATCCGACGGCAAAACAGGCGGGCAGACTCAGTCTAAATCCGTTACGCCATATTGATATAATGGGATTTATCTGTTTGATTCTTTTCCGGTTCGGCTGGGCAAAGCCGGTGCCGGTCAGTTACGGCTATTTAAGAAATCCAAAAAAGGAAATGGCTCTGATTGCAGCTGCGGGACCGATTTCCAACGTAATATTGTCTTTCGTTTTTATTTTGTTATCGGCTGTCATTCTGACTTTTGCCCCGGCATCAGCCGCAGTCAACATGATCTGTAATTTTCTATTTATTACTGCAATTATCAGTACTGGTCTTGCGGTTTTTAATCTGATTCCTATTCCTCCGCTTGACGGTTCTAAAATTATTACTCCGCTTTTATCGGGAAAAGCGCAAGCTTTTTTAATCAATAACGGACAAGTTATCCAGATCATCCTGATCGTACTCTTACTATTCGGCTATTTGTCAACCCCGATCGGAATCCTTCGAAATTTTGTATTAAAAGGCGTTATTTATATCGTTATTTTTGTACTGCGCCTCTTTGGGATTGATGCCAGTTATTTGTTTGGTATCGCTTGATGGAGAACGTTACTTTTCGCCTGAACATTTTTGAAGGTCCCCTTGATTTGCTTTTGCATCTCATTGCAAAAAATAAGGTTGATATCCGGGATGTACCAATCTCGGATATTCTCGCACAATATATGGAATACCTGTCTTTTATGCAGGAGATGAATTTAGAAGTCGCGAGCGAGTTTATTACAATGGCAGCGCAGCTGATGTATATCAAATCCAAAATGCTTCTTCCCGTTGAAAAAGACTCGGAAGAAGAAGATCCCAGGGCACACCTTGTTGAAATTCTACTTGATTATCAGCGTTTTAAAGAACTGTCAAACGGGTATTTTCATGAGCGTGCGGATCTTTCCCGAGATCTTTTTATCAAGGAGCCGGAACCAATTGAGCGTAAAAAAGGATACGAGGGAGTCCACAATACAGATCAATTATTAAATGCTTTACTAGCGCTTGTCGCCCGATCAGGCAGAAAACTACCGCCGCCTATTGATTCCTTTACCGGAATTGTCGGAAAAGAAGAAGCTCCTGTTGAAAAACGCGTTTTTGAGCTTCTTAAACTTTTTGAAAAACAAAAACAGATTCGCTTTCTTCATTTTATTTCCATGTCAAAAAGCCGTTCGGAAATGATCGCCGGTTTTCTTGCAATATTGGAGCTGTCTAAAACACATAGAATAACCATCAACGATGACAATGAAGACTACTTAATTGAGCTTTCTGCGGAATGAACACAAGATAGGTGAAAAAAATGGATATTCAAGAAATAGAATCTGCAATTGAGGGCATACTATTTGCGTCAGGCGACCCGGTATCCATTGATAAATTGTGCACGGTTTTAGAAATCGACCGCGTCGACATGGATAAAATTGTTCAAAATCTTTCAGATTATTTCCGTTTCAACCGTCGAGGTATTCAGCTTATCAGGCTTGAAAACAGTCTCCAGCTTTGCACACGTCCCGAATACGCTGATGTGATCCGAAAGGCATTGGAAACAAGACGGCAGCCGATGCTATCAAACGCTGCCCTTGAGGTGCTTTCAATTATTGCCTATCGCCAACCAATAACAAGAGCCTATATTGAACAAGTCAGAGGTGTTGATAGTTCGGGAACCGTATCCAATCTTTTGGAAAAAGAGTTGATCGAAGAATGTGGAAAACTTGACGTTCCCGGACGCCCCACTCTTTTTCGAACAACGCCGACTTTCCTACGCGCCTTTGGAATTTCTTCTGTTGAAGAACTACCGGATTTCTCTGGTATTGACGGGGAAGAGGGTGATCAGTTATCTTTGCTTTTCTCTACACAACAAGTGGACGGATAATCTTTATCATTCTTGTTTTACTGCTTGTTTTTTTGTTTACCCCCTTAAAACTTCTTGTACGTTACGAAAACGAATTGAAGCGGATACGTATTTCCTGGGGACTTTTTTACTTTACGATCTACCCATTTAAAAAAGCGAAAACAAAGAAATCGGAAGAGAGGTTACAAAAAGCTGTTCAAAAGCCTCCGCAAAAAAAGCGCGAGCCGTACTTTGAACTAACCTCGGTCCGGAAATTGCTTCGTTTTTTACAAAGAACAAACAGGCTACTTTTGAGAAAAATTGTTTTTGAACGGTTTGATTTTTCGATCACAATAGCGTCTGATGATCCCGCAGAAACCGGCATTCTTTACGGAGGAGCATCGGTAATGATCGGAATGCTTTTACCCCTTTTTGACAATACTTTTAATGTAATAGAGCGTTCAATCAGTGCCAATGTTGATTTTTCAGCAAAAAAACCGTCATTGTTTTTGGAAGCGGTATTATTTGTACGGCCAATACAGTTAATGATCATTTCTTTAGTTTTAATTACGCATTTACCAATTAAAAAAAGAAAAAAAGATAAGGCGGTGTCTTATTCATGAGTCATCCTATTGAAGATTTAATGTCAACCACAATGCAGAAAATCCGTGAAATGGTTGACGCCAATACCATTGTCGGAACACCCATTTCGACGGCTGACGGCATTACACTTATACCGATATCAAAACTATCATTCGGATTTGGCTCCGGCGGAAGCGATATAAAAGGAAAAACGTCAAATGATCAACAGTTATTCGGGGGAGGCGGAGGAGCCGGCGTGCTGCTTTGTCCGGTGGCATTTATCGTCATATCCAACGGATCTGCCCGCATCTTATCGATTGCGCCGCCGCCGAATACAACCGCTGATCGCGTCATCGATCTTGTTCCGGAGGTAATGGACAGGATTAAAAACTATATGAATGAGCGAAAAGAAGAAAAACTCTAATACCGGGGGCAATCAAGAAAAAACGCAAATTTCTTTTTTACAATGAAATCATAAAAATAACCATCTGTTCGTATTCTAATACAAAGCAGGTGGTTTTTTTGATACGTATAAAAAAAATAATTGTTTTTGCATTACTCATTCCATTCATCATAGCAAAAGCAGGTGCAGTTAATGTTTCCGCCCATTCCGCAATCCTTTACGATCCGCTAAGTGAGAAAGCACTATATGAGAAGGATGCTGATACGAGACGGTCTATGGCCAGCACAACAAAGATCATGACGGCGGTTTGCGCTCTTGAAAACTGTAAACCGTTGCAGTTAATTACAATAAAAAAAGAGTATACGGGCGTAGAAGGATCGTCAATGTACTTACAACCGGGGGAGCAGATCACCTTGGAAGGTTTGCTCCACGGGCTTTTACTTTTATCGGGTAATGATGCTGCGCAAGCAATAGCGGGGTATTTATCCGGCTCAAATTCTTTATTTGCCAAGCGGATGAATGAAAAAGCACAGGAATTAAATCTTACAAATACAAATTTTGAAAATCCAAGCGGACTTGATGGTGAAAACCATTATACAACAGCGCGTGACCTTGCTCGTCTGGCTGCTTACGCAATGGATCTGCCCGAATTTCGGGAAATTGTTCAAAAAAAACATTATAGCACCGGAACACGCTCCATGAAGAATCATAACCGGCTTTTATGGGAATATAGCGGCGCGGATGGAGTCAAAACAGGGTTTACCAAAAAATCCGGCAGATGCCTCGTTTCAAGTGCAGAAAAAAACGACCGCCGTTTAATTGCCGTTACCTTAAACGCTCCAAACGATTGGAGTGACCATAGAACACTTTTGGATTACGGTTTCTCCAGTTTTACTGATACTGTCATCGCCAAAGAACACGAGCCGGTTTTATCCGTTCCGGTTATTTCCGGCATATCCGAAGGAGTCGCCGTTTACTGTCCGGAAGAAATCATATATCCTTTGGCAGACGAAGAAAAAGAACTCGTAAAGCGGGAATTTTTAGGGCGAAAATTTGTATACGCGCCGATAAAAGCCGGTATGCAATACGGAACTGTGCGCTTTACCCTCTACGGAAAAGTTATTAAAGAAACACCTATCTATTTTTTGGATTCCGTTCCGTTAAAAGAAGTGGAAAAACCACGCGGTCTTTTTGAAAAAATTGCAAAGTTTTTCGGATTTTGATATGATATTTTTTCAAACCAAGATATTAAATTTCAAAATAAAAGGGGTCTCATCTTGAAAGAAAGATTGCAAAAGATTTTATCTATGTACGGAATTGCATCACGACGTCATTCAGAGGAATTAATCCAGGCTTCAAAAGTTACAGTAAATGGAATTGTGGCAAGTTTAGGAAGCCTTGCCGATCCCGACGTAGATGAAATTGCGGTTGACGGTATAAGACTTCAAAAAAAGCCAGAAAATGTATATATTATGCTAAACAAGCCGAGCGGATATATTACGAGCCTTTCTGATGAAAAAGGAAGACGTACGGTTTTATCTCTGCTTTCTGACCTTCCGGATAGAGTTTACCCTGTCGGTAGGCTCGATTATAACTCGGAAGGGTTACTTCTTATGACAAACGACGGCGGCCTGGCCTACCGACTAACCCATCCGAAACACAACGTAGAAAAGACTTATATTGCCGCTGTTTCAGGCGATCTGAAGCAGGCAATCCCGCTTCTATCAAGCGAAATGTTGATCGACGGATACCGTATTCAGCCTGCGAAAGTAAAAGAAATTAGCACAACCTTAAAAGGCGGGATTGTCTCGATTACGATACACGAAGGCAGAAACCGACAGATCCGTAAAATGTGCGAACAAAACGGACTAGCCGTCTTAAAGCTTAAACGAATCTCCATCGGTAATCTGAAGCTGAATAACCTTCCTGTAGGAAAGTGGCGTTATCTTACGGAAGATGAAATAGCATATTTACATTTTATTTCACAAAAAACAGGATATTAAGTATCGAACTATTGCCTTTCTTGTTAAGTTCTTATATAATCAAATTTGTTCTATTTTTGCAATTTGGTAGGAGGGCTATTTCATGAAAGATTTTATAAATAGAATACAGGCCCATGCAACGGATTTCTCTAAAGGCCAGCGCATGATTGCAAAATACATTTCCGAGCATTATGACAAAGCGGCATTTATGACCGCTCACAAGCTTGGAGAAATGGTTTCGGTCAGTGAGTCCACTGTGGTGCGGTTCGCAACAGAAATCGGATACGATGGCTACCCGCAGCTTCAGAGTGCCCTGCAGGAAATGGTTCGAAACCGTTTGACTGCGGTACAGCGGCTTGAAGTGACATCGGACCGATTGGGAAAACAGGAAGTTCTTCGTACTGTACTTATTTCCGACATTGAAAAGATTAAAATGACAATGGAAGAAATTGACCGAACCGTTTTCGAAAACGCGGTGAGTCGAATCTTATTGGCTAAAAACATATACATTATTGGCGGACGGTCATCATCATCATTGGCGAGTTTTCTCGGTTTTTATTTTCATCTGCTTTTCCCGAATGTACATCTTGTCAGTACAATGAGTGCAAGCGAAACGTTTGAGCAGATGGTTCGGATAGGGAAGGACGACGTTGTAATCGGCATCAGCTTCCCCCGTTATTCAAGACGCACGATCCAAGCGCTGAAATTCGCGAAAAATGTGGAGGCAACCGTTATTGCTTTAACTGACAGCCTATTATCGCCTCTGGCACAGGAAGCCGATTACACACTCATTGCGAAAAGTGACATGGCATCCTTTGCAGACTCTCTTGTTGCTCCTTTAAGTGTCATTAACGCACTTATCGCGGCAGTAGGGATGCGAAAAAAGGACGAAATTGCGGAAACATTCTCAAAGCTTGAAAAAGTTTGGGAAGAATATGACGTATATGAAAAATACGATAAAAGTGATGATTAAAAAACAATGTTAGATAATCGGAAAACCGTAATTATCGGCGGAGGCCCTGCGGGTTTAATGGCAGCTTGTATATTAGCAGGCAGCGGACAAAAAGTTCTGCTGCTCGATAAGAACGACATGCCCGGACGGAAACTCGGTATCACCGGTAAAGGACGTTGCAATGTAACAAACAACTGCCCGACAGATGAGCTTCTCAGAAACATCCCTGTAAACCCAAAGTTTTTAATGAGTTCTTTTTCCAGATTCTCTGCTATTGATGCGATGAGTTTTTTTGAGACACATGGAGTTTTGTTAAAAACGGAACGGGGAAACCGCGTTTTTCCGTTATCTGACAAGGCGTCGGATATCGTCTCCTGTCTCATACGTGTGGCAAAAAGCGCGGGAACAGAGTTTATTAAGACAACTGCGACTGATATAGTTCTAAAAGATGGCACCGTTTGCGCTGTATCTACATCCAAAGGGCAAGTTGAGTGCAGCTCCTGTATTCTTGCGACCGGTGGCCTTTCATATCCTAAAACCGGATCAACGGGCGATGGATACCGGATGGCGGCCTCTTTGGGCCATACTATCATACAGCCCAAGGCGTCACTCGTGCCTCTTGAGGCATCCCCTGAAATTTGTCAAGCGCTTCAGGGTTTATCGCTGAAAAATGTATCTTTAACTGTTCTTGAAAATGGGAACGAAATTTATTCCGATTTCGGTGAAATGCTGTTTACCCACTTTGGCGTATCGGGACCGCTTATTTTAAGTGCATCTTCACACATGCGGCATTTTCAAAATAAAAGCTATAAGCTACTTATCGACTTAAAGCCCGCTCTTAACCATGATACACTTGATAAAAGAATCCTCCGCGATTTTTCGGACAACCCAAACCGAGATTTCGTTAACGGGTTAGATCAATTATTACCGCAAAAACTGATACCTGTTATTGTGAATCTTTCAAAGATTCCTCCGCACAGAAAAATCAATTCCATTACCAGGGAAGAGCGGGAGCGTCTCGTTCATGAAATCAAGGCGATGGAACTTTTTGTTTCCGGTCCTCGTCCTATTGAAGAAGCGATCATTACTTCCGGCGGTGTATCCGTAAAGGAAATCAATCCTAAAACAATGGAATCCAAGAAAATAGGCGGCGTATATTTCGCAGGTGAAATTATCGACGTTGACGCCTATACGGGAGGCTTCAATTTGCAGATTGCGTGGTCAACCGGGTTTGTAGCCGGTTGTTCTATAAAAGAAAGGTGCGATTAAGATGAGCATAGGAAGCCGTGAGGTTGCGGCTGCCGCAATAAGACTCGCCGTTACAGGTACAATGGAAGAAGAGAATTCTCTTAAAGCGGAGCTTTCTACACTCGAATTAAAGGTTGCAGCCGCAAATTTCGGAGGAGAGTTCATTACGTCTATCAATAAAATTATCGAACGAGCTGTCGTCGCTGCAAAACGGGAAGGCGTCATTACAGGTGCTCATTGCGAGGAGGGCGCTGTTGCCGGCGCAGCTCGTGAAGCATTATCCCAGATTATCAATAAAGCCCTGGGGTCGAATATCGGAGGAAAAATCGCAATTGCCCGTTACGGTGAACATGTAAGCGTCTCTGTTTTTTTCGGAATTGGTCTTTTACATTTAAATGAAATCGCAGTGGGAATGGGACATCGGGTTATCTAAGTAAATAATCCGCGTTCATATCGTTTGATAAAACGCGGTTTCTGTGGAATATTAGTTTCCAGTAAATATTGGAGGTACTGTGCTTTGAAAACAAAACAAATCGTAAATATAGCTCTTGACGGTCCGTCGGGAGCCGGAAAAAGCACCTTATCAAAAGCACTTGCAAAAGAACTAGGGCTCATTTATGTTGACACAGGTGCGATGTACCGCGCGATCGGGCTATTCGCCCTGCGTCAAAACGTAGAAACCAACGATTCCGCATCTGTCATCCCCTTACTTGATTCCATTAAAATTGATTTGATTTATAAAAGAAAAGAACAGCGAATTTTGCTCAATGGGGAAGATGTTTCCGAAAAGATACGCGAGCATGCGGTATCAGCCGCAGCATCCGACGTATCCGCAATCCCTGAGGTTCGTCATTTTCTGCTTGATTTACAACGATCAATCGCAGAAAGTAACAGTGTAATTATGGACGGACGCGATATTGGCACGGTTATTCTGCCAAATGCAGATTTAAAATTGTTTTTGACTGCAACCGCTGAGGAGCGGGCAATGCGACGTTATAAAGAGCTGATTGAGCGGGGCCAAAAAATGGAATACGAAACCGTTCTTTCCGACATGTTAAAAAGAGACCGCAACGACGAAATGCGAGACCATGCACCGTTAAAACCTGCCCCGGATGCCGTACTGCTTGACACAACAGGCAATTCCTTTTCAGACACTTTTGCTTTAATAAGACAAGTCATAAAGGATCGTTTGAATGATGTTTTTTAATTTTATTTATTCTCTGCTCAGAATTGTTTTTTTTCCTCTGTACCGCTTAAAAATATACGGAAGAGAAAATATCCCAAAAACCGGCGGAATGCTGGTATGTGGGAATCATACTTGTCTGAAAGATCCTATATTCATTGCATTTGCACTTGGACTCAAACATCCCTATACATTTATGGCAAGATCCGAGCTTTTCGAGATTCCCATATTCGGGTATATACTTAAAAATTTAGGAGTTTTTCCGGTAAAAAGGGGAAGTGCTGACGTTGCATCCATAAAAACAGCGCTGCGCTCCTTAAAAGAGGGAAAAACACTGATTATTTTCCCTGAAGGGTCAAGGTGGTCTGAAGACGCGAAAGCCGGTGCCGGGATGCTTGCCGTAAAAGGTGGAGCCCCTGTTCTTCCTATTTTTTTACAGGGTAGTATGCGAATTTTTTCTACCGTCACTATTTTTATCGGAAAACCTTTCAAACCGGATATTCCGGACAGCAAAGATTATAAAGCAATATCCGACGGCATCATGCAGAAAGTCCGAAGCTTGCCGAAGGAGCTTTCTGTATGACAATTGCTATAGCAAAAACTGCCGGATTCTGTTTCGGTGTATCACGTGCCGTCGCACTTGCAAAAGAAACCTCTTTAAAGCATGGAACAATTTATACACTTGGCCCGATTATCCATAATAAAAACGTCATTGAGCAGCTTGAAAAATACGGGGTACGATCTGTTGACGATTTGGAGAATATACCGGATGGTTCTTTTGTTATCATCCGGACGCACGGAGTCTCCAAAGAAGTTTACGATAAGCTGCATGCAAAAGGTTGTTTGTATTCGGATGCTACCTGCCCATTTGTTGAAAAAATTCATGATATCGTAAAAAGGGAAGCTACAGAAGGGCGTTTAATTCTGATTATCGGTACACGAGGCCATCCTGAAGTAACCGGAATTGAGGGTTGGTGCGACAAAGCTGTAGTCATAGAGAGTCTTGATGCTCTGGAAAAGTGGTTTCGTGAAACAAAAAACGCAGAAAACCTTCCGGTTTCAGTCGTTGTTCAAACAACCTCAAATCGAAATATTTGGAATTCATGCGCTGGGTTTTTAAAAAAATCGTGTACAAATGCACGAATATTTGATACAATATGTAACGCTACGGTCATGCGTCAGCAGGAAGCGCGGGAACTGGCAATGAAATCCGACATGATGATTGTCATCGGGGACAAAAACAGTTCCAACACGAAGCATTTATGTGAAATTTGCAGGGATCTCTGCAAATCGACTGTGTTGGTTGAAAGCGCGGACGAGCTTGATAAAGCATCAATTAGTTCTGCCATGAAAATTGGCATTACTGCCGGAGCATCCACACCCGCGTGGATAATTAAGGAGGTTGTGGCCACAATGAGTGAAGAAGTAAGAACCGAATCAAACGAAAACTTTGCCGAGCTTCTTGAGCAATCATTTAAAACTTTAAATACAGGAGATAAGGTCGAAGGCGTTATTACAAATATTACGCCAATGGAGATCCATGTTGATCTCGGTGTGAAGCAAGCCGGCTATATACCGATCAGCGAAATGAGTGATGATCCGACTTATAAGCCCGAAGAACACGTAAAAGTCGGAGATAAAATTGAAACCTTCGTTATCCGTGTAAACGATTTGGAGGGCATGATTATGCTTTCCAGAAAACGTTTGGATGCTATCAAAGGCTGGGAGAAGATCGAAGCGGCACGCGAAGATAAAACCCCTGTTGAAGGCATTATTGTTGAGGAAAACAAGGGCGGCATTGTTGCTATTTGCAACGGAGTCCGTGTATTTATTCCGGCCAGCCAGTCCGGCCTTCCGAAAGATGCGAAGCTTTCCGATCTCTTAAAAACCAAGCAGCGCCTGCGCATCACAGAAGTCAATCGTGCTCGCCGCAGAGTTGTTGGATCCATTCGGTCTGTACAGATGGATGAACGCCGTATTTCGTCCGACAAAGTTTGGGAAACCATTGAAATCGGCAAGGAATATAAAGGTGTTGTAAAATCTTTGACCTCCTATGGCGCATTTGTTGATATCGGCGGAGTAGACGGTATGGTTCATGTATCTGAACTTTCTTGGAATAGAATTAAACATCCGTCCGAAGTCGTACACGTCGGTGATGAAATTGATGTACATGTCATTGCGCTTGACAAAGAGAAAAAGAAAATTTCCCTGGGTTACAGATTGTCACAGAATAACCCCTGGAAACAATTTGAAGATAAATATAAAGTCGGGGATACCGCATCAGCAAAAGTTATTAAATTTATGCCGTTCGGAGCATTTGCCGAGATTATTACCGGTGTTGACGGCCTCATTCATATCTCACAAATTGCGACACGCCGCATTGAAAAAGCGGAAGACGCATTAAAACTGGGTGAGACGGTTGAAGTCAAAATCACCGACATTGATTATGAGAAGAAAAAAATCTCCCTCAGCATCAAAGCGCTTTTGGCTCCTCCTGCGCAAGAGGATGCTGCAGCAGATATAGGCGCTCCCGAGATCGTTGCTTCCTCCGGAGAAGACGTTGATATTAAACCCGAGATTGCGGAAGAGGAGTAATTTGTAAAAATTCAATCGATATCATCGGAAAGGTGAAACAAATGGAGAATCTTAAAATCGTTACCACACTGGTTAACGACAAGGTTCGTTTTACCGGAGTTTCTGAGCTACATTCTGAGAATCCAGTTTCCTTTGATTTTACGCCCCCGGTCGGGGATGGGGAGGGTTTCAGCGGGCTTGAATTGCTTCTTTTGAGCTTTTCTGCATGTGTCAGCACTGCTGTCGTTGCCCTCTTAAGACGAATGGGGAAAAATGTTGCAAGTTATAAAGCAAATGCCGAGGGTTTCCGGAACGAGCGCCCTTTATTTTTGAAAAAGATTGTATTTTCAATCTATATTGAATCGAGCGACTTATCGGAATCAGATATGAAAAATGTAATCAGTCAGGCTGAAAAAATCTCGCCCGTATGGCTTGCTGTCAAAAACAACGTTGAGGTTTCGGTTGAATACATAATAAAGTAAGTTTATAATTCAATAAAAAACAGGCTAAAAGCCTGTTTTTTTTTACTTTTAATTGATTTTTGCAAACCATGTAAAATGGGATGTATCCGTCATATCTTTTAGAAATCACCATACGTATATCTATTGAGGTGATATTTCTATGATACATAAGGATTTACAAATGAAACACTATCTGGCGCTTATTTTGACACTGGCCATGATATCCATTATAATTATTTTGTTATACCGCAGTTTACAAAAAGTCCGCACAACGTTTATCGGAGCATTTACTAACGGAAATGTTGTTGTTATAGATGCCGGTCATGGCGGCATGGACGGAGGAGCTACAGGAATCAGCGGACTGCTTGAAAAAGATTGTACGCTGACCATTTCTAAAAAGCTGGATCTATTCATGTCATTTCTGGGTGTACCGACCGTTATGACCCGTACAGAGGATCTTTCTCTTGACCACCAGGGAGGAGCCACCATCCGAAAAAATAAGGTGTCCGATTTAAAGGCAAGGCTTCGTCTTGCAGAAGAAACGGAAAACGCCGTTTTTGTCAGTATTCACTTAAACAAATTTCCTCAAAGCCAATATCGGGGCGCACAGGTATTTTACGGGCCGAATAATCAAAACAGTGAATTGTTGGCAAAAAGCTTGCAAAAATGCCTTATTACTGCGATTGCCGACGGAAATACAAGTATACATAAAAAAGCGACAGACGACGTTTATTTAATGAAAAAAGCGACTTGCCCGGCTGTTACCGTTGAATGTGGATTCGTATCGAATCCGGAAGAAGAAGTTCTATTAAAAGATGACGGCTATCAGAAAAAAATGGTTCTTGCCATTGCAGGCGGATACCTTGAATATGTGAACGAATCCACCTAAAAGGATGATGGAAGTTGAAAGAAAAAACGCTGTTTCTTTGCTCAAATTGTGGTTATGAATCGTCAAAATGGTATGGAAAATGCCCTGCCTGTTCAGAATGGAACACCCTAAAAGAAGAGAAACAGCTGATAAAGCCTCTCACGAATTCACGTATAGCCTTTCATAAAGGAGGGAAGCCTGAACCCGTTTTAATAAACGAAGTACAGACGGACAATGAAATCCGAATTCAAACCGGAATTTCGGAAATGGATCGTGTCCTTGGCGGAGGCGCGGTTACGGGGTCACTGATTCTTTTAAGCGGAGAGCCCGGAATAGGAAAGTCGACTCTTTTGATGCAGGTCTGCCGCTGTTTGAGTGAAAAGAATATAAAAATTTTATATGTATCGGGTGAAGAATCTTTAAAACAACTGAAGCTACGCTCTGAGCGAATTGGAACCGGGAACGGCCTGCTTTATGTCATGGCTGAAACCGAACTAGACGAGATTTTACTTGTATCGGGAAAAATTTTACCGGATATCCTAATTGTTGATTCCATCCAGACAACATTTCGTGCAAGTATTGATTCCACTCCGGGCAGCGTAACACAGGTAAAAGAATGCACACTTTCGCTGATGCAATATGCAAAGGGAAGCGGAGCCACCGTTTTTATCGTTGGGCATGTCAATAAAGACGGGGCGATTGCAGGTCCGAAAGTATTAGAGCACATGGTGGACTGTGTTTTATATTTTGAAGGGGAGCGCCATAATTCTTACCGTATGCTGCGTGCTGAGAAAAATCGTTTTGGTTCAACCTATGAGATTGGCGTTTTTGAAATGGGCGGAGGCGGATTAACAGAAGTCTCTAATCCGTCTGCTGCGCTTTTATCCGGACGTCCAAAATCGGTGTTTGGAAGCTGCGTTGCATGCACAATGGAGGGCTCCAGACCAATTATGGCAGAAATTCAGGGATTGGTCGCTAAAAGCGCATACGGCACACCTCGTCGAATGTCCGCAGGTATCGATTATAACCGTGCCGTATTAATGCTCGCTGTTTTGGAAAAGCGCGCCGGACTATTGCTCGGTGCATGTGATACGTATATAAATGTTATCGGCGGGTTGAAACTGGATGAACCGGCCATTGATTTGCCTGTAGCGCTCGCTGTGGCCTCCAGTTTCCTCGAAAAGCCTATAGACGATGCTTGCGCTGCATTCGGAGAAATCGGGCTTACAGGCGAACTACGGGCGGTTTTCGCACTGCAGCAGCGCATAAATGAAATCAATCGTCTTGGATTTTCCAAATGTATTATGCCATATCAGGACACATCAAACTGCATCGTGCCGTCCGGTCTTGAGTTAATCAAAGTTCGCTCAATTCGCGAAGCTATTGACGCAATTCTCTAAAAAATGGACAAGCCGGAATTTTATTAAATACCGGCTTATTTTTTGCCTTTTGATGTTTTGACATAGTAAGCACAACCATCTTTGTTCGGCTCTCCGGGCGATGCTGCCCTCGTTAGGGTACAAGTTCCATCTTTTTGATAAACACAATCACTGGTGCAGGCAATCAGACTCATGTCGCATACCTCCACTAAAAATAATAAACCTAGTTTCCCCGATACATCTTAAAATATTAATTTTTTAAAGATAGGGAAGTTCGTTTTGTATATTAAAAATCCGAATTTACCTCAAAAAAAAGTAACATCCGCAATTCTGGGTGGAAAATATTGTGAACTTTTTGAAAAGCCACTTCTGGATTTGGGTGTTCAAATATTGCCCGTATCTCCATGTAGTGATGTAAAAGGAGAAGAACGCCATCATGCTGATATGTTGGTTCATCATCTTGGCAAAAATGTTATTGCAGCCCATAAAAACATGCTCAGTAAAGATATTTCACTTTACACATCCAAAGGATTGCATGTATTAAAAAGTGAACTGCCTTTACAGTTAGAATACCCCAAAAATATCATATTAAACGGTTTGCGAATAGCAAATACATTTTTTCATTACCTAAAATACACTGACAACGTATTAAAATTTTATTTGATGGAAAATAACTGCAAAATGATATCGGTTAAACAAGGTTACAGCAAATGTGCCGTTGCGATCGTTGACGAGAACTCCGTTATTACATCAGATAAGGGCATGGCCAAAGAAATGCAAAATGCTGGATTTGACGTATTATTCATTCGTCCAGGATTTATAAGACTTGGTGAAACGGATTCCGGATTCATTGGCGGCTGCAGTGTTAAATTATCACATAATATTTTAGCGTTTACAGGACAATTAACCGAACATCCGGATAAAGAAATCATCTTAAATTATTTAATTTCAAAAAATATAAAACCAATTTTTCTTAGTCAAAATAAACTTTTCGACGTAGGCTCCATTTTGCCGATAACAGAAGAGGATGCTTCTTAAAAAATAATGCTTGACGCCGAGCCGGAGGCAGGTTATATTTTTTATATCTAATTATACAAAATAAAGATTTTGTATAATTCGGAGCAGGGGTTTTTAAAAAAACAGCACAATTAATACGTTTTATTTATTATTTATAATGTACTGGAGGCCTATTATGGACTATCGTAACGATGCGCCTCAGACTATCCGGGATTTCCTTACATATAATGAAACCATTCGCGGAAAATCACCTAAAACAACCCAAGAATACTTTTTGGATTTAAGAACTTTTTTTCGTTTTATAAAATCGAAACGGAAACTTGTTTTGAATGATTGTCCGTTTGATGAAATCTCCATTTCAGATGTTGATGTTGCTCTTATTAAAACGATTACCCTTTCCGATATTTACGATTATCTGACTTATGCCAGCCGTGAGCGACCAAAACATCATAAAAGTGCTGATACGACATATGGAAATATTGCATCCACACGTGCAAGAAAAGTATCCAGCATCCGTTCCTTTTTCAAATATTTAACAGACAAAGCGCATTTGCTCGATATCAATCCCGCCCAAAACCTGGACTCACCAAAAGCGCGCCAGTCGTCTCCGCGATATTTAACCCTTGACGAAAGCCGTTCGCTTTTAGACTCTGTAAGCGGACCAACTAAAGAACGGGATTATTGTATCCTTACACTTTTCTTAAACTGTGCTTTACGTGTTTCTGAACTTGCCGGCATCAATTTATCCGACATTCAGGAAGGGCGTCTTCGCGTACTTGGAAAAGGCGACAAAGAACGGACAGTTTACTTAAATCCGGCTTGTATCAATGCGTTAAATGATTACATAAAAGTGCGCCCCAATCTTCAGAATCAATATAAAAATGCCCTTTTTTTAACGAGGCAATCGAGACGAATTGATGTTCAGACTGTAAAATGGCTGGTGAAAAAGTATCTTTCCATGGCAGGTTTAGACGCGAAGCAATATTCTGCTCATAAGCTTCGACACACGGCAGCGACGCTGATGTATCAAAACGGTGTGGATATTCGAACATTACAGGAGGTTTTAGGGCATAAAAACCTTGATACCACAATGATTTACACCCATATTGCAAGTAATAGTCTTGAAAATGCCGCACTTGCAAATCCTCTGTCAAATGAAAAAGCCAAGAAAACAGAGTAAATTTTTTGTATTTTAACATTCATACATTAAAAAGAAATAAAAAACCTTCTGCAATTGCAGAAGGTTTTTTACATTCTTTTTAATCTTTAATTTCACATTTTATTACTGCGCTCTAGGATGGCATCTTGTATAAACATCACTAATTTGCTGCTTAATGATACGTGCGTAAAACTGAGTTGAGGAAATATCAGCATGTCCCAGCATTTCTTTCACAGATTCAAGATCCGCACCGTTTTGGATCAAATGCATTGCAAAAGAATGCCTTAAAGTATGCGGTGTAATTTGTTTCTTGATTCCTGCTTTCTCCTGATAATACTTGACTATTTTGAAAAAACCCTGACGGGTCATACGTTCACCTTTTATGTTAACAAACAAGGACGGCTGCGCCACGTCACTTAAAAGAATCGCTTTTGCTTGCCTTAAATATGCTTTGAGTGCAGCTACCGCAGACGGATAAATGGGAATAATCCTTTCTCCCCTATTGTTTTTACATTTAATAAATCCAATCTCTAAATTAACATCGTCGATATTCAGGTTAAGTAATTCGGTTACACGGATACCGGTTGCATATAGTAGCTCCAGCATTGCCTTGTCCCGAATTCCTTTATAATCTGTTGTATCCGGCTGATTTAAGAGAAGTTCAACTTCTTCGCTTGAAAGGATTTGAGGCATTTTATGCTCCGCTTTTGAGGTTTTTATTCCGGATGCAGGGTTCATAACGATAACCCCGAATTGCATTAAAAAGCAGTAAAAAGATTTAATTGAAGCTTTCGTCCGAATGATGGTCGCACCCGATTTTCCTCTGGAGGAAAGCTCTTTTAAGTACGATGTTACTATTTTCTGATCCGCATTTTTCGGATCTAATACCTTTTTTTTCGTTAAAAAGTCACAATAGTGCTGGACATCTCTTAAATAAGAGGCTTTCGTATTCTCCGATGAATTTTTTATAGTTGTTAAATAACTAGAAAAATCATCCAGGTAATCCTTCATTTTGGACATCTCCCAAATCTGTTGTTAAAGAAAGTGTTGAACATAAGAAATCAAAAGCGGAGAAAGGTACATTTCAATTAAAGTACAGACAAATAAAACGACAAAAAATATACTAATGACCGGCAGACAGATATTAGGCATTTTTGAACTCAACAGTCGTCGTCCTCCAGCAGAAGTCTGAAACCGTGCTTTGGCCCATAAATAAGACTGTGCCGAAAGCAATAAAAGTACCGGTAATGCAAGTAGATTCTGAATTCCAAAAGCGGCAAAAGACAAAACT
>JANZZB010000003.1:18310-26317 GCA_026419635.1 Clostridiales bacterium
AAACTGCTCCATTAATCCCAAGAAATCTTACAAATCCGGTAACCGCAAACGACAGAAAAAAGCCACGAGCCATAACCAGAAACGGTATAAAAATAACGCCGACACTAATAAAGGAGATTAAAAAAATAAGTATAGGATATCTAAAATTTACAAAAAGCGTCGTCAAAAATGACGGACGAACATAGTCGCCCGTGTACTTTGACAAATAGTTTGTCAGAATTTCATAAAGCCGGCCACTGCCGGAATTCATAATTCCAGAAGCAGTAAACGAACCAATGATGGCTCCGATCATAAAAAATCCAGCCATAGTAATAAGAACTGATCCATTATAATCGGGACCAATATTCCTCATTGATAAAAACTTCCTTCTCATTCCGTCTACCTCCTGTAAAAAAGATATGACGGACAGGTTATTTCTATGCCCAAAATGAGGAATATAATAAATATAATACATTGTGCATAAGTGTTCAAGGATTATTTTTGCAAAAGACCACATTTGTACGTTTAGCACAAATGTTATGTTAACTATATTATGTAAACCATTGTAACAAACCATCCTCAAAGGCCGAAAAGGGGCCATTTGCAGCTTTGGATGAATATACAAAGCCGCTCTATTTTCCTATTTGCCATACATAAAATAAAAAAATTGACGAAAGAGATCGATTTTAGTCTTAAGAAAAAAATCTTTCTTTCGTCAATTTGATAAAAAATATACTTTATATGGTGAAATAAGTTTAGTTTTTGTTTTCTATTTTTATTTACCACAATATTAAAATATGTATTGTTAAGAAAGCAACTCCAATTTAGTTTGAATCAGTTTGTAAATCCAACATTCTCCGCGCTTTCAGATAAATCGCGCACTCTACTCTCTTTCGCTCCAACTCGCAGCCTAGTTCATACGGCTGCAATAAATCATTATTCATAGACTGGTTCGCTGCTGAACAACCGCCTCCGCAATAATATTTGGCCCAACAGTTCAGACAATCTTTCCTTGTGTAAAAATTGATTGCAGCAAACCGATCAGAAAGACTAACATCAAATGTTCCATCATTTAAATTGCCGAGTATAAACTCGTCCATACCAACAAACTGGTGACAGGGATAGATATCCCCCTCCGGAGTGACCGCTACATACTCAAATCCCGCGCCGCAGCCGCGCAGCCGTTTTAAGATGCACGGGCCTTGTTCAAGATCGATCATAAAATGGAAAAACTCAAAGTTCTGTCCTTCCTTTTCCCTTTCAAGAATCAGATCGCAAAGCCGATCATATTCTTCGAAAACCCGAGACAAATCTTCCTTGGTAATCGAAAGAGGATTTTCTTTTTTTAATACGACAGGCTCTAATGAGAGATTTGTAAAACCACAGTCAAGCATCTCTTTGATATCTTCACAAAAGTCCGGATTGTTTTTTGTAAACGTCCCTCGGACATAGTAATCCTTTTTATTATCACGCAGTCGGACTAACCGTTTCATTTTCGGAACAATCGCATCATAGCAGCCAGTACCCACAATCGTTTTACGAACATGGTCGTTGATCTCTTTGCGACCGTCAAGTGAAAGAACGACATTCGACATCTCGCGATTTATGTATTCGGTGATTTCATCGTTTAATAAAAGGCCGTTTGTTGTAATTGTAAATCGAAAGTTTTTATTGTGTTTTTCTTCTAGGCCTTTCGCGTAATCTACCGTTCTTTTTACAGTGTCAAACGCCATCAGCGGTTCTCCGCCGAAAAAGTCGATTTCGATGTTACGCCTTTTGCCGGAATGCTTTATTACAAAATCGACTGCTTTCTTAGCCGTATCAAAATCCATAATCCTGCGCCCGGTTCCAAAATCTCCCGTTTTAGCAAAACAATATTCGCAGCGCAGATTACAGTCATGAGACACATTAAGGCAAAGCGCCTTGACCGGTGCACCGGAGAGAGACATCTTTGTCTCCGCCCCATCGTAATCGGAAGTAAAAAGCTCACCAGCTTTATATAGAGAATATAGCTCTTGATATGCTTCTAATATTTCTTCATCACTATAATGTTCACTGAGCTTCTTTCGTGCTGATTCCGGACAATCTTTTGGAAGCGGAGGCGAGAGAACTCCGCATAAATCATATGCAGCCTTATCCGCTAAATGAACTGCGCCACTTGCACTATCAACTAGTATATTCACATCTTTTTTGCTGAATCGATGAACCATATTTATTACTTACTCCCACTTCCGTTTAACGGCTTTTATATATATTTTGCAACGAATGCCATTTTGCCCAGAAATAAAGTTTAATTTTGGGCAGTTAAAAAGGAAAAGGAAGGCGTTTGCCCTCCCTTCTCTCTTATTTTTTATTTTCGCACTTCTGGTTTGCAACCGTGCAGGAGGTTTTGCAAGCAGACTGGCAGGATGTTTGGCATTCACCACAGCCACCCTTTTCAGCGCTTGCCTTTAGTGTTGCGCCACTAAGGGTCTTCAGGTGTTTCATAAATTGTTCCCTCTCTTTTATTTTCTTTGTCTATCCTATTTAACATCTTCTTTTCTTTTTCACATTCCCGCCCATTAATACTCCGAGAAAGCTTCCGATCATGGATGCTATGAAAATGACAAGCGCACTCTTGAAGTTTGGAGCTCCAGCCGGAGAAACGGAACTAATCAGCACGAGAATGACAAAAAACATCAGGCCGGACAGAAGCCCTGCCATCAGGCGTCTTTGCTTTAGCCTCGCTGACGAAGCCATTGAAGCAATAAGCCCTCCAATGCCGGCGGACACCGCCGCCATCGGGAAAACCAAAGCTTGCGGAATGATTTCTGCGTTTACAAAGATGCAAAGCAACAGTAAAAGCAAAACCGAAACTATGATTCCCATAAATACCGAATACAAGATTGTCTTAAAAAAAGGCGCGCCGGGTTTACAACAATTATCCGCCATTGCCATATGCCCCCTTAAGGATTATTTCAAAGTAATCCTATGAAAGAAAAGGCAAATTCATGACAAGTTCAATGGCAATTTCAATTAATCGTCGTCAACCGATTTATCACGAGAACGAATCGCCCATTTATGAAATTTTAATTTAACTTTATCGCTGCCGGTTTCGATTACGATGGTGTCATCATCCTTTACGGATACCACTTTGCCGATGATGCCTCCAATAGTTGTAATCTCGTCTCCTGCTTCGACGGAATTGCGCATCTGCATTTCTGCACGATCCTTTTTCTTCTGGGGCAGGATTAAAAAGATGTACATCGCACCCAACACTAGAGCTAGCGAGAATATCATAGAATATGAACTGTTGGAAAACAATGCATTCATGTGACATCCCTCCTTACATAATTAAACCAATTATAAAGGATATGAATATAATTTACAAGCTTTTTATATACAAGCTTTCTGCCTCATTTAATTAGATTCTCCGGTCAAGAACCTCGCTCCATTTGCTGCGGAATGCCTCGAATGTATTGTTTTCGATGGCTTCCCGGATTCTTTCCATCAGCTTATTGTAAAAGTGTAAATTATGAATCACCGCAAGGCGCAGGGCATACATTTCCTCCGCTTTGAACAAATGTCGCAGATACGCTTTTGAATGATTACGGCAGGTAAAACAATCGCATGCTTTGTCAACAGGTTCGTTTGAATATTCATATTTCGCGTTTCGGATGTTTACAATGCCTTCCGACGTAAAAAGGTGTCCGTGACGAGCGTTTCTTGCTGGCATAACGCAATCAAAAAAGTCGATTCCGCGGTGTACACATTCTATAATATTGCTCGGGGTTCCGACACCCATCAAATAACGCGGACGATCAGCCGGCATCCATCCTTCGACCACCTCGACCATTTCATACATTACGGACGTTTCCTCACCAACAGCCAGCCCTCCGATTGCATAGCCAGGAAGATCAAGTTCGGCAATTCTTTTCATATTATCAGCCCGCAGATCCGCATAAGTCGAGCCCTGGTTAATACCAAACAGCATTTGTTCGGGGTTCACTGCGTCCGGCGCTTCGTTTAACTGCTTGAGTGCATCACAGCACCGAACAAGCCACCGCTCGGTTCGGCCGCAGGCCGCTTTTGCGTAGTCATATTCAGCCGGATTGGCGACACATTCATCAAACGCCATTGCTATATCAGAACCTAGATAAGACTGAACTTTCATGCTTTCTTCCGGGCCCATAAAGATTTTTCGCCCGTCAATATGAGATTGAAAATGGACGCCCTCCTCTGTAACTTTCCGGAGCGAATCCAAAGAAAATACCTGAAACCCGCCGCTATCGGTTAGAATCGGTCCGCTCCAGTTCATAAACCGGTGCAATCCTCCCATAGAACGGACAACCTGCTCCCCGGGGCGAAGATGCAAATGATAGGTATTGGAGAGCGCGATCTGGCACCCGATATTTTGAAGATCATTCGCGCCGAGGCCTCCTTTTATTGCAGCCTGTGTCGCGACATTCATAAAAACCGGCGTCTGCACGGTTCCGTGCTTTGTGGTAAACGTACCGCGACGTGCTTTTCCCTGTTTATTTAAAAGCGTAAACATTCAAAAAATACTCCCGATTCTGTTTCAGATTATTGTTAATATAAGTACATCGCATCGCCGAAGCTGAAAAAACGGTAACGTTCTTCCACAGCTTTTTCATAAGCGTGTAAAACATGTTCTCGCCCCGCAAATGCGGATACAAGCATAATAAGCGTGCTTTCCGGAAGATGAAAATTCGTAATCAATGCGTCGACCACACGAAACGCATAACCGGGATAAATAAAAATATCCGTCCATCCCGAAGACGAATGGATGACTCCGTTTTCATCCGCTGCTGTTTCCAGCGTTCGGCAGGCAGTCGTTCCGACGGACACGATTCTTCCGCCTTTTTTTCTTGTTTCATTGATGGTCTGTGCAGTTTTTTCATCAATAATGTAAAACTCCGAATGCATAATGTGATCGGCGATTTCATCTTCCTTAACCGGACGGAATGTACCAAGTCCCACATGCAATGTAACGCAGGAAAGCTTTACACCTTTTTGTTCAAGATTCAAGAGCATTTCTTTGGTAAAATGCAGTCCTGCAGTGGGCGCTGCGGCACTTCCCGGTGCTTTTGAATAGACTGTCTGATAACGTTCAGGATCATTCAGCTTTTCTTTGATATATGGCGGCAACGGCATTTCGCCAAGCTGGGATAACACTTCAAGGAATACCCCTTCATACGTGAATCGGATCAACTTATTTCCGTCCGGAAGAGCATCTATAACCTCTCCGTTTAACAACCCGCCGCCATACGACAGTTTTGTTCCTGCCGGTGTTTTTTTTCCGGGCTTTGTCAGGCATTCCCAAACATTGTCACCACGGTCATGCAGAAGAAGTGTTTCAATGACAGCGCCGGATGGAACCCGTTCTCCCATCAGCCTTGCCGGTATGACTCTGGAATCGTTCATAACAAGACAGTCGCCCGGCCTTAAAAGCTCAAGCAAATCGGAAAATGTGCGATTTTGCACCTCACCCGTTTTGCGATCAAGCGTTAAAAGCCGGGACGCATCGCGTTTTTCAAGCGGAACCTGTGCAATCAGTTCTTTTGGAAGAGAAAAATTAAAGTCACTCTTTTTCATTCATACCCTCTAATAATTGGAAATGGTTATTCCGGTATAATAATACTTCAAAATTTTATCGTATGTCCAGTCCTGTTCGGCCATTCCTCTTGCCCCCCATTGACTAAGCCCTATGTTATGTCCCCATCCACGGCCTGAAATCGTAAAAGAGTCCGCGGTCGTTGCAGTCTGGAGTTGCTGATCCGGCTTTTGGATACCGTTGCCGGTAATCATGGATGAGTTTGCAAGAATATTTCCAGTCAGTTTAACCGAGCCGTCACTACCGATCGCATATTGCTTTGTCTGCCCATTTATTTGCTTGTCCGATGCGTAAAAATCGGATACTGATCCGGAGGAAGATGATCCGGAGGTAACCGTAAACCGCATACTGTAAACAAAAGTACCGACTGATGAGCTGTTTAAGATTAATCTCGCTTTTTCTCGTTCAAAATTTAACACCTTTCCGTTTGAATCTTTAACAGAAAGCCTGTATACGTTACCGGCGTCGGTAAACTGATCGACATATAGGCTGACAACATTGGCAATATCGTATCCTTTGCTTTGAAGAATCGTTGTAACCTGAGCCGGCGTAATCGTTTTCGACCATTTACCGTTTGTTGCTTTTGTCAGATCTTCAAAATCGTCAGGAACGGCTTTCAAATACGGTATATCGCCGCCCCAGACATTTTTGGCGTCTTCGGTTGAACCGCCGTCGGATGAATGGAAATAAGTCTGCGCAGGAGACCCGTTATACAAGACGGCAAGTCCTGACACCTCGTCAACAGCCGAGTTTGAATTCGATGTTGCTAAGGTACAGCCCCTGTAAACCTGGCAGTCATCGGTTGCACATAGATCAAAACCACTGGAACGGTGTTTTCCACTGATGGTCAGTGCGTAGGATTTTGCGCAAAGCGCCTGAGCCTTTAAGGCTTCTTTCGGCCAGGACGGATTCATTTCATAAGGGATTACCCCTTTAATATAATCACCTAGTTTAACAATATTAACTACATTGATATCATTCCCCAAAAGGCGGTTATATTCAAATCCTCCGTAATATTTATATCCCTTAAACCAAGTTTCACTTTTTCCGTCTGCTTTCGGACTGATACCAAACGGCATATTGTTATCAAACTCAAATAGAATATTTGTCGTTTTGGTAGCCGTAACCGTATAACAGGTTTCACTTAACCCAACAGTCCTTAATGATAAGCCTGTGGCGGCAGATACCGCGCTCATCGCGCTCATTGCTTCGAGCGTGGACGTATACGATCCTATTCGTACGACATAGCTTCCGTCAACATAAGCCGGAAAAGCTGCATATCCACAGGATTTTATCTTATTAGTGGTATTGATCACATCCGCATCTGATGAAAACGTCGTTTCAGTTTGTAAATGATACGCACCGATCTTGCCTGTCTGTGTTGCCGGTACTACGTCGTAATAGAGTCCGTCCCCCGCAAGATAAATCGTCTTATCCTTCATAACTGTGATTTTTTCATCGCTGATCGAATAGATCTTAATAAAATTTCTATTGGAATCGTAATATCCAACATCATAACCGCTTCCGACTTCATTGGCAAGATTTGCAGACGGCAGAGCGGTTGTTCCGTAATAGAGCCCGATCTTAAGTATCTGGCTGTCATTTGCGGCTTCCGCCCGGATCGGAGCAAAAAAGAAAAAAACGACGGCTATAAAAAATAGCACAACGTTCATCTTTTTCTGCATTCCTTTCACGTCCTTCCAAAAACTTCACGATTACGATCATTATCCGTCAAATCTATCATTTAACTGTTGTTTTCTGATTTTAATGTTAGCCTTATTAAACTTGCAAAATAATACGAAATTTTATAATTCAAAAACAACTGTAGTCCTATCTTCGGTTCAATAACGTCAAAATCGTTTTATATAACGACAGAAATCAACAATTAAGAAGATTTTTCAATAAAATTTTCTATATAATCAAGGAATATTATATATCTTTATTAAATAGCATTTCAACCGTTAAATTTTTTTGTAACATCTGTTGCATTATTTTTGATGACGGATTGCAAATGAACGAGTATAATGGTATAAAAGTGGTAAGAACATATGGTTAGTTGGATTTGCTTCGTATTTTGGATTTTCGAATCGGTGCTATTAAGATGAAAAAATGAAGATGAAATGAAATCGAAATGATTATATAGATGGAGGTAATTTACATGAAAAAACCGGTATTTACAGGTTCCAGTGTTGCACTGATCACTCCTATGAATGAAAAAGGAGTTAATTATGAGGAATTAGGAAAATTAATTGACTTTCATCTTAATAACGGCACGGATGCGATTACCATCTGCGGAACAACAGGCGAAACTTCTACACTTACAGACGAGGAACATTACGAATGTATCCGTTATTGCGTAAAGCGCGTAAACGGTCGTATCCCTGTTGTGGCCGGAGCCGGTTCCAACGATACTC
>JANZZB010000043.1 GCA_026419635.1 Clostridiales bacterium
CTGTTACATATATGAAAAATATCGCCATAGCTGCGGTAACGGAAGCAAACAAGAGAGTTTATGAGAAATCAAATGAATCTGCCAGTTTTTCCGGTATGGGTACGACGCTTGTCGGCGCCGTTGTTGACGGAAACAAAGCAGTAATTGTTAACGTAGGGGACAGTAGGGCTTATCTTGTTAATCGTGAAAACATCATGAAAATTTCAAAAGACCATTCTCTTGTGGAAGAAATGCTGTCACGCGGTGATATAACTGAAGAGCAGGCTCGGGTGCACCCGAATAAGAATCTGATTACAAGGGCTCTTGGAGCTGAACCATCGATCAGAGTGGATTCGTTTGTTGTAACACTTAAAAATAATCAATATTTGCTTCTTTGCTCTGACGGGCTTACAAATATGCTTTCTGATCAGGAAATAAAACAGGAGATCCTTAATGGAGGGCTACCGGAAAAATGTTGCGAGCGCTTAGTGAAAAGCGCAGTCGAACACGGCGGGATGGATAACATTTCTGTTATTCTTCTTTTACTGTAGGAGGTGAGCCGGATTGGACAGATATATTGGCAAATTACTTGACAACAGGTATGAGCTTCTGGAGATTGTCGGCACTGGCGGAATGGCAGTTGTATATAAAGCTCTTTGCCATCGCTTAAACCGATATGTCGCTGTTAAAATATTAAAGGACGAGCATCTTGTCGACGCAGAATTTCGTCGGCGTTTTCATGACGAGGCTCAGGCGGTCGCCATGCTTTCGCATCCAAACATTGTTTCAGTCTATGACGTTTCCAGTACGAAGAATACGGAATATATCGTAATGGAATTGATTGACGGCATCAGCCTGAAGGAATACTTAAAGAAAAAAGGTGCGCTTTCCTGGAAGGAAACGCTTTATTTTTCAACACAAATCGCAAAAGCGCTATCCCATGCACATAAACGCGGCATTATCCACCGTGATATCAAACCACAGAATATTATGTTGTTATCCGATGGTACAATTAAGGTTGCTGACTTCGGTATTGCGCGACTTATGGAGCAGAGAAACCAGCATTTTACACAGGAAGCGTTAGGCTCGGTGCATTATGTGGCACCTGAGCAGGCAAAGGGAAGTTATATTGATGCACGGGCTGACTTATATTCACTCGGCGTTGTGATGTATGAGATGGAGACAGGTCGCCTTCCGTTTGAAGGAGATACACCGGTTGCAGTTGCTCTGCAGCACATCAACGCAATTCCTCTTATGCCGCGTGAAGTGAAAACTGACATACCACCAGCTTTAGAAGAAATTACAATGAAAGCGATGAATCCGTCGCTTTCAAGAAGATATGCGTCTGCCGACGATATGCTAATCGATTTGGAGAAATTTCGTTTGAATCCGCAGGTGGCATTCTCGTATCGATCCGAGCAAGCAAAACAGATTTCACCTGAAGATGATTTGGAACGCACGCAGAAAATTGAAATTCCTCTAAGCAAAAACAAGTTTCACGCAAAAAACGAGGATAATACCCCTTTACAAATCAAAAAGAGTAAAATACCGTTTTTTAACAGACGCCGTTCTCCAAAAGAGGGCGATGTAATGAACCGTCCGATGGCTCTTGGTCTTATTTTTGCCACCGCGTTTTTAATCGGCGCTATGATTTTTGCATGGATATTAATCAATCCTGGCGGAAATGCCCCACAGGCCGCAAGCGGAGTTGTGCCCAATCTTGTCGGAAAAAATTACGCAAATGAAATTTCTTTAGATGATACATTAAAAGATTATAAATTTGATACGTCAAATCAAGAATACAACGATACCGTTCCGGAAGGTAATGTAATATCCCAGCAGCCAACGGCTGGCAGTGCCATAAAAAAAGGAGATACAATTTACCTGACTTTAAGCCGCGGAGCGCAAAAGTCACAACTGCCTGATGTATCCGGACTGGAATATAGACAGGCTGAGCTTCAGCTTAAAAACCTTGGATTTGTATTCAAAGAGGATTACGAGAAATCGGACGAAACGTTGCAGGGATATGTAATTCGCACTGAACCTTCTAAATATTCAGACGTAAAAACCGGAGATGAAATTACCGTCGTAATCAGTTTGGGCAAAGACATTAAACGGGTAAAAGTTCCGAATGTTATCGGCATGACGGAAAGTCAGGCAAAAACTGCTTTGGAATCGGCAGGACTTTTGTTAGGAAAAGTAGATCGCCAGCAAAGCCAGAGTCCGGTTGGTGAAGTTATCGAACAAAAAATCCCTGCCCAGCTTGAAATTGACGAAAAAACCGCGGTTGATATCGTATTAAGTTCCGGCAGCACTTCTTCCGGTACAGATACCAGCAGCACTGATACCGGCGGGTCGTCCGGATCCACTACTCCGGTTAAAAATACGAAAACCGTTTCTGAAACAATTGTTCTACCTTCTGACCCGGAAAATCAGCATGTAGTCATTAAGCTTAATGGCAACACGGTTTATGATCAAAATAAAAAAGCGTCCGATCAGCAGGTAACGGTGACACTTACGGGCTCGGGCAGCGGTTATATGACTGTCTATGTCAACAACAAATTAACTTACGAGAAGGTTATCCTGTTTAACTGATGATGAAAAAAGGAATTGTATTAAAAGGGATCAACGGTTTTTTCTATGTGGACACCGGAGAGGGTATCTTTGCATGCCGTGCGCGCGGGAAGCTGCGCCATAAGGATCAATGCCCCGTTGCCGGTGACGTCGTTTCTATTGAAATTTTACCGGATAAAACGGGATATTTAATGGAAATCATGCCACGGAAAAATATCCTTTTGCGGCCAGCTGTCTCAAATCTTGACAATCTGTTTATCGTAGCATCTTCGGCAGATCCTGTCACAGACCCGTTTTTGATAGACAAGGTTTTAGTTATTGCAAACTGCCGCAAAATTCATGCCGTTATATGTATTAATAAATGCGATCTTGATAATGCGGATCATTTGTTTTCAATTTATTGTCATTCCGGCATCCCGGTTATACGTGTAAGTGCAGAAACCGGCGAGGGCATAGACCGTATAAATGAGTTTATTCACGGGAAGGTATCGGCTTTTACAGGCAATTCCGGAGTAGGAAAATCAAGTATTATTAATCAAATTCATCCTGAAATTCAACTGGAAACCGGAGAACTTAGTGAAAAAATTGGACGCGGCTGCCATACAACCCGTAAAGTTGAATTAATCAAGCTGGATAGCAATACTTATATTGCCGACACTCCCGGTTTTTCCTCATTTGACCTTGCTAAAATGGATTTTCTTTCAAGAGAAGATCTGGAAAATTCGTTTCATGAATTTGCGGATTATTTAGGAGGATGCCGGTTTAACGGTTGTTCACATACCAAGGAAAAAGGTTGTGCAATACTCGGTGCGCTTGAGCAGGGAAGAATACACCAAAGCCGTTACCAAAGCTACCTGCGGCTTTATGAGAGTGTCAAGGATATTAAGGAATGGGAAAAATGAGTACAAAAGCAATTTTATTCGGTGCATCCCCGGAAGCCGACCGATCTTATCTAAAAAAGCTTCATGACCTTTACCCGGACGCATTCGTAATTTGTGCTGACAGAGGTGCTGAAATAGCGGCAACGGCCGGTTTTCATCCAAACATTGTTATAGGTGATATGGATTCCTTAAAGCGCATTCCATCCGATGTTGAAGTTATAAAATGTGCACCGGAAAAAGACGATCAGGATTTAAAAATCTGCGCCAGAATTGCGCTTTCTCGCGGGTACCGTGATATCATAATTGTATGCGCAAGCGGGGGACGTCTGGATCACGCAATAGCGAATTTCTACCTTTTGGAATATTTCTTTGAGAATGAAGCAAAAGCCGAGCTTTTAGACGCGAAAAACCGTGTCTTTATGCATGAAGGCGGGAATATGACGTTAAAAACGGATCCAGATTATCAGTATTTTGGACTACTTCCTCTAGACTATACTCTTACAGGTGTAACACTCAGGGGACTGAAATATCCGCTTAACCATGTAATATTAAAAAGGCCCGAGGTAATATCAGTTAGCAATGAACCAATTGCCTCCGAATATTCTGTTGAAATAGAAAATGGACGGGCTTTAATCGTATTAAGCCGTGATTAAACAATAACCGTTAAAATCGTAATAATATACATTTATAAAAAAAGCCGGAATCACCGGCTTTTTACAATTTTTATATGCTTAAAGACTTTCTGACTTTTTCAGTACTATCCAGAGTGCATTTTCGACAAAAATCCTCTTTTATGAAATTTATATCGCAATGTGGCGTTCATTTTGGAACCAAAATGAAATATTCTAACTATACTGTATTGAACGGGTAGGAATCGTAACATAATGACGACCATCGATTTACGGAGGTGCGGCAAATGAAAGTAATCGTAGTGAAACCCCCAAGATTTTTGCGCGGGGTGTTAAAACGTTTTTTTGGAATGTACGACGATTAATCATAAGAGTGCGCCGATTATTATAAGACGGCGCACTTTTATGTTTAAGAAAAATGGATTCATACGATTAAATAATAGCAGCCAGGTTCGTATACCTGGCTGCTTTACTTTTATTGGTTTATGATTAGAAGCCAAAGCACAAGCTGGAAGCTATAAGAATTATAAAAACAGTTTTTAATCCTAAATCTATTTCATTTTTTTTTGAAAAAAAACATAAATATGTTATGGACGAAATATAAATTGAATAGATTTCATCCGAAAAAAGGAGGATGGCACAGTAATGGAATTACTAAAAAAAACGGTCAAATATTATGAGACAGTCATGGAGAAAAGTATCCTTCACGATGAAAGTAGCGATATGATCGTTTCCGACGCATATCCGGATTTTGAACGCATAGTCGGCGCAACGGGAAATGTTTTTATTAAGGACAAGGCGGCGCAGAATGGTCGAGTCCTGATTTCTGGTGTTGTCAAAGTTACGGCTCTTTGCATGCCAGAAGATGGCAGCAGAATTCATCGAATTGAAGTGCCCGTCAATTTTGCCCACATGGAAGATGGAAACAGAATTACCTCTAACTCTCTTGTTTCAGTTGAGGCACAAATTCGAAACATTGAGCCGCGTATGGCAAACCCGAGAAAAATTTCTGTCAAAGCCTATATTATTCTAAAAGTTAGCGTATATGAGGCTTCGGAGAGAGAAATATGCTATGATATCGCGTCCGAAGATCATGAAAAAATGCAGGTACTTAAGAATAAATATGAAGCTTCTCTCGCGGTCGATGTAAAGGAAAAAAACTTTACAATTATAGAAGATATGGAAATTGGTTCGATGTCCGCATCGCAGGAAATCTGCGGTCATAAGATCTCGATGATTAACGAGGAAACGCGTCTCGTTAAAAACAAAGCAATTGTAAAAGGCACTGCGCAAATCCGACTAATGGCGCTAAATGTTGGCACATCGGAGATGTCTAATCTTGATTTCCGTCTTCCGTATTCGCAGATCCTTGAAATGGACGGTGTCGACGAAAACTGCGAAATCAGCATGACATCCCATATAAAAAATGCTGATTTTGTAATGAATGAAAACGACGGGGGTCGAAAACTTCAGTGCATGGTTTCAGTTGAAATTTTTGCTGTTGCATCTTCGAGACAGGTCATAAATGCCGTATGTGATGCTTATAGCACGATATATGAGACAAATCTCGAAACGGTTCCTTGTGCTTTTACCGGGCCGATCAACAAAAAAGAGCGGACTGTGGATGTAAACGAAATAATTACCTTCGATATGCCGGTTCGGTCTGTTATCGACTATAGCGTGGCACTCGAAGCACCAGAGTTTTATTCAGATCCGGAACCCTCAATCAAATCGATGGCCTATATCGCAGTACTTTATAAAAACGGAGCCGATGAAATCATTTCAGACACAGCGTCTGTTATGGTAAATTACAAAGAGCCAATGATGAATGAATACTGTGGCATGAAATGTGAGTGCACTGCCCTCCACTTGACGCCAATGCCGGACGGCACGATGCAAGTCTCAATGTCGGTTCTTTTTGCTGTGAGTGATAAAGACTGCGTCAAAATCCCGCATATCCGAAAAGTAGAATTAAACCGTGATCATAAAAAAGAATTCAACCAGAACCTGTCTCTGCTGCTTACCTATATGCCAGGGGAAGAAAGCCTTTGGTCACTTGCTAAACGCTATAATACAACCGCGATGCAGATTGCCGCTGCGAACGGCTTTGCTCCCGATGAAAGAATTCCGGCGGGACGCATGCTGCTCATCCCTTTTGAGCGGTAAATCATGTCTGCTGAACAAACGCCTATGCGATTTGTTTGTGCGGCTACGCCGCGTAAACCATTGAAAAATGCTCGGTTTTCAATGGTTGCGGCAATTCTTTGATATCTCATTGAGCCGGCGCATCATAATGATGCGCCGACCCGAGTACAAGGTTGCAAATTCCTTGTACTTGGCAAATCAAAAATATTTTTGATTTGTTTTGGATATTAAATATCTTTTTATCCGGACGTAACAGCATGTTCTAAAACGGACCTGCTGTAAATATATTGAACTATGATAATATAGCAGTTAAAAAACTGAAGATAAAGCCGCAAGGAGGAGTGGGCGTGGAAAGCCGCAACATCTATGAAGAGATCGCGCTGAGAACAAACGGAGATATTTATATCGGCGTTGTGGGCCCTGTGCGAACAGGAAAATCCACCTTTATAAAACAGTTTATGGAAACCCTTGTCATTCCGAACATTGATAATGTTTATCGGCGCGAGAGGGCAAAAGACGAACTTCCGCAGAGCGGTTCCGGTAGAACCATTATGACGGCCGAGCCGAAATTTGTGCCGGAGGAGGCCGTCGAGGTCAATCTGGCCGCGAATACGAAAGTAAAAGTTCGGATGATCGACTGTGTCGGTTATATGGTAAACGGAGCGCTCGGCCAGTTCGAGGACGATATGCCCCGGATGGTGACAACTCCCTGGTTTGAAAAACCCATTCCGATGAGCGAAGCTGCTGAAATTGGCACGCGAAAGGTCATTACTGATCATTCTACAATCGGACTTGTGATTACAACAGACGGCAGCGTTACCGATATACCGAGGGAAGATTATATTGAAGCGGAAAGCCGCGTAATCAGCGAATTAAAAGCACTAAACAAACCGTTTTTGGTATTGTTGAATACGGCAAACCCTCACTCGGAAAGCGCTCAAAATATCAAAAAACAAATTGAAAACACCTATAACGTAACCTGTATCGCAGTAGACTGTGCTCGCTTAAACAGAGACGAAATCGGAACAATTATCCGCCAGGTTCTCTACGAATTCCCGGTATCCGAATTCGGAATTAAGCTTCCAAAATGGGTCAGCGCATTGCCGTCCGGACATCCGTTAAAGGGAGCTGTCTATTCCGGAATCATGGAGCGTGCCGGTACATTAAAACGAATTCGGAATGTTGAGGACGTTGTTTCGTCATTTACCGAAATCGAAAATATCTCCGGCAGTTCGATTGATAGCATCAATTTAGGAGAAGGGAAAGTTGTTGCTTCACTTACAATGTCTCAGGATCTGTTTTATCAGATTCTGCGCGAACATACCGGATTCCAGATCAATGACGAAGGCGATCTAATCCCGCTCCTTTCCAAACTTTCCAGTGTAAAACTAGAATATGACCGTCTCTACTGTGCTTTGCAGCAGGTACGTCAAACAGGTTATGGCATCGTGATGCCTACGATTGAAGAATTAAAACTGGAAGAACCCGAAATCGTAAAGCAAGGTGGACGTTTTGGCGTAAAACTGCGAGCATCCGCACCGTCAATACATCTTATTCAGGCAAACATTGAGACGGAGGTTTCTCCGATTGTAGGTACGGAAAGACAATCAGAAGAACTTGTGCAGTATCTGTTGTCGGAATTCGATGGTAAACCTGAAAAGATTTGGGAAAGCAATATCTTCGGAAAATCACTAAGCGAGCTTGTTAGTGAAGGGTTAAATAATAAATTAAACCGTATGCCGGACGAGGCGCGTGGAAAAATTCAAGAAACACTTGAGAGAATTATAAATGAGGGAAGCGGAGGACTGGTCTGCATCATTCTGTAATTCTGCAACGGTAAACGGGCCGGACGGCAATAAAATATAAAACGGGCAAAAACCAGAGGCGGGAAAAAATGATTTTGCCCGCCTCTGGTCAGCTTGTCGAAAAAATATATAGGGGATTGTTAAGGGGTCGAAACCCCATAATGTAAGATTAGTCCGCAGGCGGACATGCGCCGCCGGAGGACACACTGGATAAAATCTTCAGATTTTGTCCGCACCTGGGGAAGTATCGAGGGGGAATCGGATTTCCTCTCGAAAGGCTGTCGACTTTATCGACAGCCTCACTAGAGGCGGGCAAAATTGATTTTGTCCGCCTCTAGTTTTAAACAGTTCAATATAGAAAAGCATAGGACAAAATATTTTTTACCGACCAGTCATTTGGTTTATTTTTTTGAATATATATTACTAACACAAAGATTCGTAATTCGGCGAACCGCTCGCCGTAATAAGCGGTGTCCGCATGAACTTGGAGATTTACTCGCGAAAATCTCGTATAAAGCGGATGGAGCATAATATGAGTGTCGTAAACAGAGGCCGAAGGCTAAAACGGCATAATACATACGGAAGAAGGCAATACCGAAAAACAAAAAATAAGAGCCCCTTATTTAAGCTCAGTCTTCTTATAGGTGTCGTTTTGTTTGCGTTTGCGCTGAAATATGTAGATAAGCCGCCGATTACTACAATTAGAGAATTTATATCCGAAAATCTAGGAGGAGGAGAAGCGATTAAAGATACCGTCGCAGTTATTGGTAAGGCTGTTATTGGTGAAAACGGGTTGTGGGGTTCGATAAATAACGCAGCTGTAAAAGTATTTAATGCGGATAAGAACGATGATAATAATAGCAAAGACGTTAAGGAAAACACATCGTCGGCTACGGTAGATCCTAAGAGTCTGCCGGCAATATCGCCAAACGTCTTTGACGAAATGTCACCAGAGAGCACCGGAGACAATTTGTCGGCCGGTGCTTTCTCAGCTCAGCAATTAGTTTATAAGAAAGAAGAAAAATTAAAAGAAATCGGTGCAGAAAGTTTTGCAAAATACGGATTTGGATTATCAGAAACAGAACTCCCAGACGGAATCAATCTGCTGCTTAAAAAGGCCGCTCCAACTGCAAAAGATCAGAAAAGCTTTCAAATTCTGCCTACACTCCCAAGTAATGTAGACGGGAAAAAGTATAAGTTGCCTTTCTCTTGCAGCGCTCCTCTAAACGGAGTGATTACATCTCCTTTTGGCGAACGTACAGACCCTTTAAATAGTGAAGATACGTTTCACCATGGGGTCGATATTGGTGTACCGGCAGGGACGGTCATAAAATGCTTTGCGCAAGGGAAGGTCATTGATGTCGGATCAAACAGCATATATGGTAAATATGTTCGCGTCCAGCACAGTGGGGGATTCACCTCGTTTTATGCGCATTGCAGTAAAATATACGTAAAAATAGGGCAAAAGGTAAAGCTAGGCCAAAAATTAGCAATTTCCGGAAGTACGGGACGCGCAACGGGCCCGCATCTCCATTTTGAACTGCGGCGAAACAATTTACTGATCAATCCATCTAATTATGTTAAATTATCGTAATAATATGTTTTCCCGGTTTTCTGTAACACCGGCTTTTCTTTGCCTTGTATTTCTTTATGCATTTGCAGGAAATCTATCATTGCTGCCCGCTATTTTATCTGCAGCTTTATTGCATGAATGCGGCCATTTGATTATGATCCGGCTTCTAGGACTGAAAGTAGATAAAATTGAAGCTACTCTTTTAGGATTTTTGATTCGTACAAACGCAGGTCTTTCTTCTTATTTATCTGAAATATTGATCTCACTCTCGGGGCCTGCCTTAAGTATTATCGTCGCTGTCTGTTCTTCAGTAGCGGCTTCTCGTGGATTTTATTCCGAATCGCTTTATATATTCTCAGGAATGAACATTATTTTCGGTATTTTCAATTTACTCCCTGCATCAAAACTGGACGGCGGGCGTGCGGTCCATAGCCTTCTATGTCTGTTTTTTTCACCTGATGACACGTATCGTATCTCATCCATTATATCCGTCGTTACGGCAGTGTTTGTTATACTGGCAGGGGCATATATCTTATATACTACAAAATATAATCTCTCACTTTTGCTGATCGGTTTATGGCTTTTGGTTCGATCGAATCCCGATAATTCTTAATTTTATAAAGGTTTATAACATTCGATAAAGCTAATATTTACTTGCTTTGAAGGTAAAATAGCATTATGATCTAAAATGCGGCTATAGTTTTAATCATACAGCTTTAGAATAAAAAACAAGAGTTCATTGAAATACTCTGTTTGAACACCCCATTGGAGGAAAGAATGCAAAATAAACTTGAACGGATTTTGCTCCGTGTTCAAAAACCTGCAAGGTATACTGGCGGAGAATACTATTCCGCCAACAAAGATTTATCAACCGTCGATCTGCGTTTTGCCCTTGCCTTTCCGGATATTTACGAAGTCGGGATGTCGCATCTTGGTTCACGAATTCTGTACGGACTTTATAACAGCCTTGACGGCGTATTTTGCGAGAGGGTATACGCTCCATGGCCTGATATGGAAAGGGAGATGCGAAAAAGCGGACTCCCTCTTTATGCCCTGGAAAGCCATGATCCGATAAAGTTATTCGATAGGATCGGCTTTTCGCTCCAGTATGA